>JAISUA010000134.1 GCA_031272305.1 Clostridioides sp. | reverse complement strand
AAAGAAACAGCTTCAATTATTATGGGAACAAAATCTCCTATTATAATGACATCTCGAACAGATGATATGAAAAATAAATTAAATACAATAGCTACAATTGCATATATTTATCATATGAGTAAATGATATCATTTTGTTCCTAAATTGCAATAACAAAAAATAATTTAAAAATCAATAACAACAAAAATAATTAAAAAATTTACAAGTAATATATAATAAAATTTTAAAAAAAATATTTTATTATATATTACTTTTTTAGTATAATAAATATATTGTTAAATTATCGGAATAGTATAAAGGTAGTGTAAAATATTTTGTATAAATTATACTATGAATGTTATAATAGAATTAATTTTGTATAAATTTATATAAAATATTGATAAAATCGTAGATTATTTTATATCAAAATTTTAGTCTACATAAAATCTATTCATAAATTGGAGGTATTAGAATGGAAAATGAGGATTTTCAATTAAGTATTAAAGAAGCTGCAAGTATTATTGGCGTGTCAGCGTCTACAATTAGAAACTGGGAAAAAAATGGGCTTATTTTTCCAAAGAGAAACGCAAGTAAGTATCGTATATACGATTTGAGTGACCTTGAGGTATTAAAAAAGATTAAGTTTTTATCAATTGATAGTCATATGAGTATTGAGTTGATAAAAGGCATAATAGGAGCGAATGTTCAAACAGAATCACATAAAAAGTTAGAAGAAAAAAAAGAAGTTGATAGGAAAGAAGATGAAGAACCTAAATTAAACAAATGGAAGGTATACAGAGAAAACAATAATTATACATTAGATGATGTTAGTAAAGGAACAGGTATTTCTATATCATATTTAAGTAAAATTGAAAATTATGATACGAATATTTCACTAGAAATGTTAAATAAATTGTCTGAGTTCTACGGTGAAGGGACAATGCAATTTTTTAAAGAGAGAACAAAAGAAGAATATGTAGTGAAAAAGAAAGAAAGAAAGAAGTTAAAAATAGGTAATATAAATATAAAAATAGAAGAGCTTATAAGTAACAGTGATTCAATTTTAAATTCATACATGGTGACATTACAAGGTTCAAAAGGTGTTTATCAGCCACATAAGCACAAAGGAGAGGAATTTATCCATATAATAAAGGGAGAATTAAAAGTAATACTTAACAATAATAAAGAGTATGTTATAAAAAAAGGTGATTCAATGTTTTTTAAATCTAGCGAAGCACACAACTGGCAAAATAATGTAGATTCTGAAACTGTACTTATATGGACGTATATTCCGATTCAAATAGATTGATAAAAATAAAAAGCTGTGTACAGATAATTCTGTAGAACAGCTTTTTTTAGTTTTCTTAATAGAAAAATAATTGAAGAGTTGCTTTTCTTTAAAAAAATAAGTTTATATTTATTACTTGATGATATTTTAGTTGCAAGATAATAGATATTCAACTATCTTTGCACTAGCATTTCCATCTCCATAAACATTTGAAGCGATAGACATTTTTTCATACAATTCTGTGTCTGTCAAAAGTTTTTTTGCTTCGTTAAAAATATTTTCTTTGTTGAGTCCAGTCAGTTTCAATGTACCGGCTCTGATTCCTTCGGGTCGTTCCGTTTTTTCTCGAAGAACCAAAACAGGTTTTCCAAGGTAAGAAGCTTCTTCTTGTATACCTCCACTGTCAGTCATTATGAAATAACTTCTTTTCATAAAATTGTGGAAATCCACGACATCAAGAGGCGAAATTAGATGAATTTTGTTATAGTTAGCTCTATAAATATCAGTAGCAAGTTCTCTTATTTTGGGGTTCATATGAATAGGATACACAATATGAACATCTTGAAATTCATCTGCAATTTTTTTGACTGCTTCAAAAATATTTTTCATTCCATTGCCTTGATTCTCTCTCCTATGAGTTGTTAGAAGAATGATTTTTTCTTTTTTCAACTTATTAAGAATAGCATGATCGTAATCTTCGTTTATTGTAGTTTTCAGTGCATCTATAGCAGTATTTCCAGTGACTATTATTTTATTTTTGTCTTTGCCTTCCAAAAGAAGATTCTGCTTGGAAATTTCTGTTGGTGCAAAATATACATCTGTGATTGTATCTGTAAGTTGTCTGTTCATTTCTTCTGGAAAAGGTGAGTACTTGTCATATGTTCTAAGGCCAGCTTCAATATGAGCCACTTTTGTTTTGTTGTAGAAAGAAGCTAGACTAGCTACAAAAGTTGTAGTAGTGTCGCCATGAACTAGAACAAAATCAGGATTCAATTTTTTTATGATTGTATCTAGTTCTATTAAAGCTGAAGTTGTTATTTGAGAAAGAGTTTGATTATCTTTCATTATATTTAAATCGAAATCAGGTGTAATTTCAAATGATTCAAGTACTTGATCTAGCATTTGTCTGTGCTGAGCTGTGACACAGACAAATGATTCGATTTCTTCGTGTTTTTCCAGTTCTTTTACGACAGGAGCCATTTTGATTGCTTCAGGTCGTGTTCCAAAAATTGATAGCACTTTCATATATCAAACTCCTTCCCAATACAAGTATTATTATGAGAACTAAATTTTCCTTGAAAAACGAAAATTTACATTCGAACCAAGTAAGAAAGTTCGCTAACGAAAATCATAGATTTTCTAGCTCACTTTTTTCAAGACTTTCGTCCTTAGATTTTATTTCAACTGGTGATAAGTCTTATTCTTCCCATTTTGTTAAGTTTACTTTTTCATCCAAGATAGATTGATACTGTTCTAGTGAGCCATATGCTCCAAGTGGATCGAGCGTCATATATCTATTGTATTTATCTATTCTATCCTTTTCTTTTGACCAACCTAGATGTTTAAGTCTTAGCATAGATAGACAAGTAAGTAGGTCATTTGCGTTTAGAGGCATTCTTCCACAGTGAAGGTCTGAGTTTGGAAATTTGTATGCAAAATTTTTCTGATATCTTATTAAAAGAAGTCTGTAAGTATTGTGTGCACACCATAGTTTGTCATCTCTGTAATGATTTTTATCCCAAAAATCGTAAAGTCTAAATCCATATCCATCGAAATCTTGATTTTCCATAAGAATCTTAACACTGTTTGCGAAACGATCTTCAAATATCTCGTCAGCATCTAGGAACAGTATCCATTCAGGATTTGTAGCTATAGTTTCTTCCCATTGTTGTTTTCTAAGTTTAAACTCATTTTTAAACTTAGATTCTGAGTTTTTAATTAGTTTCAGAGGTATACCTTCAAGAATTCTTTCGCATATTTTAACAGTGTCATCTGTACTTCCGTCATCTATTATCACAGCATTGTCGATGTATTTTTTAGCTGATTCTAAGACTTCTTCTAGATATCTATTTTCTTCATTTTTTACGATCATAGATAGAGTAAGTTTAGGAGTTTCATTGATATATCTTACTAAAGGAGTCGTAAAGAACTCTTTCTCTGAAATTTTTCTATAGTTTTTGACTAAATATTTTTCGTTTTGATCAAGACAGATTTCACATTCTGCTGAATAAAGATTTTTGAAACTTACGAGTTTATCATTTTTTTCTGCTTTATTTATATTAGAAATAGTAGCATTTGATATTTCAAGTTTATCATAATTTGAATCAGTTGAATCAGAAATTTTAATCTCATCAGAATTTGAATCAGTTGAATCAGAAATTTTGACTTCATTTGAATTTATCTCA
>JAISUA010000114.1 GCA_031272305.1 Clostridioides sp. | reverse complement strand
GTTTTACAAAGGGAAATTGGACAGAAGCGTTTCTATTTGCATTATCAGTGGCTGTAGGACTTACTCCTGAGATGTTGCCAATGATTGTCACAACAAACCTTGCAAAAGGTGCAGTGAAGATGTCAAAGAAAAAAACTATTATCAAAAATTTAAACTCAATACAAAATTTTGGTGCAATGGATGTTCTTTGTACAGATAAGACAGGTACAATCACTTGTGATAAGGTAATTCTTGAATATCATTTAGATGTTCACGGAAAAAGTGACGACAGAATTCTAAGACATGCATTTTTGAATAGTTATTTTCAAACAGGACTTAAAAATTTGATGGATAGAGCGATATTAGATCATTCAAAAAACACAGGATTTGCTGAGCTTACTACAACTTATGAAAAAGTGGACGAAATTCCATTTGATTTCAATAGAAGACGTATGAGTGTGATAATTAAAGATAAAAATGAGAAGATACAAATGATTACAAAAGGTGCAGTAGAAGAGATGCTTATCGTAAGCAGTTTTGCTGAATACAAAGGAAAAGTTGAGAGATTGACTGAAGAATTGAAGAAAGAAATTTTAGATACAGTAAATAGATTAAATGCTGAAGGAATGAGAGTAATAGCAATTTCTCAAAAGACAAATCCAAAGAAAAATGGGATATTTTCAATAGAAGATGAATCAGAAATGGTTCTTATGGGGTATTTAGCTTTTCTAGATCCACCAAAGGAAACAGCAGGAGATGCTATAGTTGCACTTAATAATTATGGAGTAAACGTAAAAGTTTTGACAGGAGATAATGATGCAGTAACAAGAAAGATTTGTAGTCAAATTGGTTTAAAAGTGGATAATTTGTTGCTTGGAACAGAGATAGATAATATGAGCGAGGAAGAATTAGCTGTATGTGTTGAAGAAACAAATGTATTTGCCAAACTTTCACCTATGCAAAAAGTTCGTATAGTAAATATTTTGAAAACAAACGGTCATACTGTAGGTTTTATGGGTGATGGAATAAACGATGCTGCAGCAATGAAAGAAGCTGATGTCGGAATATCAGTGGATACTGCTGTAGATATATCAAAAGAATCTGCAGATATTATTCTTCTTGAAAAAGATTTGATGGTGTTAGAAGAAGGTGTAATAGAAGGAAGAAAAACTTTTGCAAATATAGTAAAATATATCAAGATGACAACGAGTTCAAATTTCGGAAATATATTTTCCATACTAATAGCGAGTGCGTTCTTGCCTTTTTTACCTATGCTTGCTATTCAAATGCTTATTTTAAATTTGATATATGATATTTCTTGTATATCAATTCCTTGGGACAATGTTGACCAAGAATATATACAAGAACCTAAAAAATGGGATGCTAAGTCAATAGGAAAATTTATTTTTTGGATAGGTCCAACAAGTTCAGTATTAGATATATTGACTTATTTAATGATGTTTTTTGTAGTTTGCCCTATGGTTTTGCATGGATTTTATGGAGATGCAAATGTAGATACAGATACTTTTAAAGCGATATTCCAAGCAGGTTGGTTTGTTGAATCTCTATGTACTCAAACATTGATCATTCATATGATAAGAACTCCAAAAGTTCCATTTATAGAAAGTCGAGCTTCACTTTCAGTAACATTAATTACTTTTATAGGTATTGTAGTTGGAACAATACTTCCTTACACATCTCTTGGAAGAAATTTAGGAATGGAAGGACTTCCTTTAATTTATTTTGGAATATTAGCGATTATAATGCTAATTTATATGTTGCTTGTTTTTTCTGTTAAGAAAAAATATATGAAAGTATACGGAGAATTTTAAGATTACTTTAATTGAATTTTTTTAGAATAAAATATATAATGTATGGTAGGGATTTATGTAATAATAAAGAGAAAAAAATTACATAATCTCTGCCATATATTTTTTTCATATATTGAAGGAAAAATGTTTTAACGATTAAATATTATAGAAGTATTTTTGATAACAAATAGAAAAGGAGTCTTTTATGAATCGATTTAAGGGGAAAGTGTTAATATTAATTGCAGTTGTGATTGTTGTTATTTTAGGAACTACTATTTTTTATTTCAATCAGATAGGACCTTATGATAAAAGGGACACATCAAAGGTTTTGGTAGAGATACCTACAGGTTCAGGAGTTTCGAAAATATCGTCAATACTTGCAAAAAACAATCTTATAAAAAGCGAAAGTTTCTTTAAAATAAAAGCTAAAATGAGTGGAGAAGCAGGAAATTTCAAAGCTGGAACATATCAATTAGACAGAACTCTTTCGAATGAAGATATTATAAATATAATAGTATCTGGAAAGAGCTACAATGTAGGAACAAAAATAGTTGTAAAAGAAGGTGCAATAGCAAAAGAGATAGTGACAGAATTAGTTGACAATAATTTAGGAAATAAAGAAAAATTTGATTCTCTTATAAAGAATCCAGTTATTTTTTATGATAAGTATACATTCTTAAAAGAAGCTAATGCAACATCTTTAGAGGGATTTTTGTATCCAGCAACATATCATTTTGAAGAAGGAAAAGTGTCAGAACAGCAAATATTAGAAACTATGCTTTCTAAATTCAACGATGTTTATAAAACAGAAATCCAAAAGATGATGAGTGGTTCTGATAAGAATCTGTATGATATTATAAAAATGGCATCAGTGGTAGAAGAAGAGGCTGTCAAAGATGAAGATAGACCAATAATTGCAAGTGTATTTTATAATAGATTGAAAACAAACACACCACTTCAATCAGATGCTATAATAGAATATATTTTTCAAGATAGAAAAAAAATCGTCACATATGATGATTTGAAAATAGATTCACCATATAACAGTTACAAAAATAAAGGATTGCCTCCAACTCCAATTGCGAATCCTGGAATAAAATCAATAGAAGCAGCTATAAATCCTGCAAATACTGATTATTTATTCTTTGTTACTCAAATGGATGGGACAAACAGTTATTCAAAAACTTATGCTGAACATTTGGAAAATGTAAAAAGATTTAAAGATGAAAGAGCGAAATTACAACAGCAAAACAGTACAAATGAAAATGAAAAAACTACTAATTAGGATTTTATATTAAAAATAGAATCTAATAAGTTTAAAAAGTAAATGCAAAGACTAACAAAATAAGAATTTTAAAATTATGATCGAGGAATAAGAAATGAATAATATTGTAAATGAAAAAGTAGAAGATTATATAAGAAATACTCTTAGACAAAGTGAAGGATTATTGTTAGAGCTTGAAGAATATGCAAAACAAAATCATGTTCCTATAATTCACAAAGAAGTATCTGATATGATCAAAGTATTATTGAAAATGCAACGACCTAAAAGAATATTAGAAATAGGATGTGCGATAGGATATTCATCAATATTTTTTGCAAATGCACTTGAAAAAAATGTTGAGATAATCACTTGCGAAAGAAATGAAAAAATGATAGAAATCGCAAAAAGTAATATCCAAAAAGCAG
>JAISUA010000104.1 GCA_031272305.1 Clostridioides sp. | reverse complement strand
CTATAAATATTTAAGTTCATATTT
The DNA here is from genome assembly GCA_031272305.1 of Clostridioides sp. Taxonomy (GTDB): domain Bacteria; phylum Bacillota; class Clostridia; order Peptostreptococcales; family Peptostreptococcaceae; genus Metaclostridioides. The sequence continues at coordinate 17,601 of JAISUA010000104.1, read as the reverse complement.
TTCGGATTTAAAACATTTGCAAAAAAGCCATAAATTGCGTTTACTAAAACATATACACCTGTTGTTAGCTTAACATTAGTATTTCCATAAATAATTTCTGAATACATACCTTCAATATTTATATCTTTCAACAAATCATAAGCATCTAAAATATCTTCAAGCAAAACTCTACTATTAGCAATACTTTTTTCCTCCTTCTTTTTCTTCTTACTCGTGTTAGAATATAATTCTTTCGTCACATTTATCAAATCAAACAAATATCGTACATTTACTTTTATAGTCATATTTTTATCGTGAATTTCAGCATAAATAATTATTTTTATTCGTTGTTTTAGAATTACAACTAATAATATAAAAATTAACACTAAGAATATCAAGATATAAATATTTATAAATTTCATAATTCCAAGTAGAAACATTATTATTTCTGACGTGTTTTTAATTATTTTCATATATGTATTATCGTACAAGAATGGAAGTTTTATACTAAATATTTCTAAGATAATGTACATAAAAAATGGACTATTGCAATATCGATATAAAATCGAATCATACAATAATCCATTCCAAAACTCTTAATTATAATTTCAAAATTCAACATTAAATTTTTTAAAAAATAGTTACTCGAAAAAATCCTACTGTATTAAATTTTTTTAAAAAATAGTTACTTGAAAATCATACTGTTTCTTCATAAAACTCCAATTGTTTTTCTTGGTCGATGCTAGGAAGTTCATCAAGTGAATTGATATTTAGTAATTTCAATAATTCATCTGTAGTTTTGTAAATAATTGGTCTTCCTATTCTCTCAAGTCTTCCTGCTTCTTTTATAAGTCCATATTCAACCAAAGTTGATATTGCTCTGTCACATTTAACTCCTCTGATACTTTCTATCTCAACTTTTGTAATAGGTTGTTTGTACGCAATAATTGTTACTGTTTCAAGTGTTGCTTGGCTGAGTGATTTCTTAGCTGATGGCTCTATTATTTTTGCAATGTATTCAAAATATTTTTCATTCGAACACATTTGATATTTGTCTTCAAGTTGAATTATTTTTATTCCTCTGTCATTTTCATTGTATTCTTTTATAAGTGCATCCAACATCAACTTTATCTCTTTAGGTGATAACTCTTCGTTTATTATTTTATTTAATTCTGAAACTGTTATAGGTTCTGCATAAGAAAACAACACAGCTTCAATTATATATTTTATTTCTTCTCTTCTCAAATTTATTACTCCTCCAATTTCTATATAAACCAAATTTTCTATATAGCTGTTTCTATAAGAATATCTGTAAGAAAGTTTTTCTGCTCTACAATTACCTCTTTTTGTTTTATGAGCTCAAGCAGTGACAAAAATGTTGCAACTATCTCATTATTATCATAGCCTCTAACTATATTCGAAAACTCTACACTAGATCTTTTTAGAAGAATTTGTCTTATATAATCGGCTTTTTCTTCAATTGAAATAACCTTTTCATTTAAAATAATATCTATACCTTTATCAATATTTTCAAGCTCTATATCAGTTTCTTCATTTTTATTTTTTTGAAGAATTTGATATATGTTCTCCATGTTTTCTACGCTCAATTCATCAAAACATACTTCCTCACTACTAAATATTTCTTCAGCATTTCTAAAAAATCTTTCGCTGACATAACAAATATTCTTACTTATTTCCTCAGCAATATCTTTGAATTTTTTGTATTCTTCTAATTGTCTAAACAATTCTTTACTTGGATCTTCTTCAAGTTCTTCTTCAAATTTTTTATTGCTATAAAGTAAATATTTTGATTTTATTTCTAAAAGTTTTGACGCCATAGAAATAAACTCACTTGCAATATCTAAGTCCATTTTTTGCATTTTACTTATATAATCAAGATATTGATTTGTTATTTCTACAATCGAAATATCTTTTATCTCTATTTTTTTCTTATAAACCAAATCACAAAGAAGGTCGAGTGGACCTTCATATGAATTTATCTGTATACTGTATTCTGTATTCATGTGTTCACCTCATTATTTGTTACATAAAAAGTAATATAAAATTATATATAGTGTTATAAATTGGATTCATTATATATCTATATGTTCCTGTTATCATCAGAAGTATAAGTATTAGAAATCCATGTTGTGCGTATTTGTACATATATTTTCTGTATTTAAATGGTATAAATATAGCTATAACATTCCAACCGTCGAGAGGAGGTATAGGTAACAAATTGAATGAAGCAAGCCCTATGCAGTACATAGCAGTCATAGTAGCTACTAATCCAACTGAGTATATCTGAACATTTTTTATGATAATAACACAAAAAATCGCTGTGATAATATTGAAAGCTACACCTGCAAGAGATACAAGCAGATTTGAAATTTTATAATTTTTAAATTTTGTAGGATTGACTGGAACTGGTTTTGCCCATCCAAAATGAAACACTAACAACGAAATAAGTCCTATTAGATCTATATGTTTCAAAGGATTAAGACTAAGTCTTCCTTCCTTTTTTGCTGTATCATCTCCAAACATATACGCTACTAAAGCATGACCACATTCATGCACTGATATTGCAATGCAAAGTCCAATTCCTGTTGCAAGCATTGTCCCTATATTAAAATTTGTATTCATATCCTTTTCTCCTAAACCACATCATTTTTTGTTTTTATAATTAAATCAGGAGATACTAAAAGCATCTCCTAATCAAATCCAACTATACTTATTATAACACAGTTGTGGTTCTATTCAATTTATTTTTATACCAAATTTTCTATAAGTTTTTCTAACATTTTTCCGAAGCCAGCTTTGTTTACATCTTTGTTAATTATCAGATCTACTTCTCCTACTAAATCACCTTTTTCATTCTTTATTTCAATTTTTCCAAGTGTAGATCCTGCTTTTATAGGAAGTTCTATGTTAGGATTTACTTTTATAGTTTTCTTGAAATTTTTATTTCCACCTTTTTTTACTAAGGCTACTAGGTCATTTTTGATTACTAGATCAACTTTGTCACTTTGTGCTTTTTGTAAATTAATACTTCCAACATTAGCCCCTTTTGAAGCTATTTTTACACTTTCATAATTTGCAAATCCATAATCCAAAAGTGACGCTGCTTCTTTATTTCTTATCTTAGATGTTTCTGCACCCATAATAACCGCTATAAGCGTAGTATTATCTCTTTTGGCAGCTACAGTTATACAATATTTTGCTTCTTGTGTAAATCCTGTTTTTCCACCTATACAACCATTATAGCTTTTCAACATTTTATTTGTATTAGAAATTCCTATTTCAGCTTTCTTTTTACCAACTACAACCTTATCCATCCAGATATTTAGATATTTTTGTATCATATCATGTTCAAAAAGTTCTTTTGACATCACAGCTATATCATTTGCACTCGTGTAATGATTTTCAACTGGAAGTCCATTTGTATTTACGAAATTTGTATTTTTAAGTTTTAGCTCTTTCGCCTTGTCATTCATGAGTTTTACAAATCCATCGATACTTCCTGCTATGTGCTCTGCTACTGCAGCACAAGCATCATTCGCAGATGCTACTGCTATACTTTTTAGTAATGTATCTAGTTTTTGAGTTTCTCCTGTTTCCAAGAAAATCTGACTTCCTCCCATTCCTGAGGCATTCTCGCTTATTTGTACATCATCATCAAGACTTATTTTTCCACTTTCGATAGCATCACATATCAAAAGCATAGTCATAACTTTTGTAACGCTTGCAGGAGGCAATTGATCATTGCTATTTTTTTCTAGCAAAACTTTCCCTGTTCCTGCATCAATCAATATCGCTGACTTAGCTGTCAAACTATCAAGCAAAAAGTCTTGACTCTTAGTATCTTTTGAATCTGAATCTGATTTTTCTTCAACTTTTGACTTATTTTCATCCGCATTTGTACTGTCATTAGTTTTTGTATCACCTTGTTTTGTTTTTTGTTCGTCAGTATCAGTTTTATTTTCTTCTTTTTTCAGTTTATCTTCATCTTTTGTTTGTACTTGCACTGTATTGGTCTGCGATTCATTTTCGCCTTCTAATGCAAATAAAAAAGGAACTTGAGAAAATATCATAGCTACTGTTACAAATAAGGTCGTTAATTTTTTCAACAATACCACCTCTTCTTAACCATAGTTTAATTTATTAATATTCTCTCTCATTCCAGTTTTTTTATACATTTCTTTTAACTTTATTTTTCTTTCCAAAGTTTTGTTTTTCAAAATTTTATTTTCCAAACTTCTGTTCCAAAGTTCTGTTTCCAAAGTATAGAAAATAAAATTTATAAATTTTATTTTAAACTTCCATTATTATTGGAAGTATCATAGGATTTCTCTTTGTTTTTTGGTATAGATAATCCTTAAGTCCATCTTTGATATTATTTTTTAAATAAGCCCATTCTTTGATATTTCTACTTTCGCAATCTTCAAGAACAGCTTTGATAACTTCTTTTGCTCCATCCATCAAAAATTCTGACTCTCTTACATATACGAAACCTCTTGAAATAATATCTGGTCCTGCAAGTACTTTTCCTTCTGTCTTAGAAATAGTTACAACTACTATCATAAGACCATCTTCTGAAAGATGTTTTCTATCTCTAAGGACTATATTGCCGACATCTCCAACACCAAGTCCATCGACTAATATATTTCCTGTTTGGATTTTACCTGTGATTGCACAAGATTCTTTGTTAAATTCCAAAATATCTCCAGTTTGAATTACAAAGATATTTTCATCTGGCATTCCAAGTTCTTTTGCAAGTTGTGCATGTCTTTTTAGCATTTTGTATTCACCGTGGACAGGTGCAAAATATTTAGGTTTTGCTAATCTTTGTATAAGTTTCAATTCCTCTTGTGAGGCGTGACCAGACACGTGCAAGTCTGCTATATCATTGTAAACAACTGTCGCACCTTTTTCCAAAAGTAAATTTATGATTTTATTTACTAACTTTTCGTTTCCTGGAATAGGATGTGCTGACATAAGAACAAGATCTCCGTCTTTTATTTCTACTTTCTTATGTTCAGAAAAAGCCATTCTAGCTAGTGCTGACATAGGTTCTCCTTGTGAACCTGTTGTTATTATTACAAGTCTATTATCTTCATATTTTGAAATTTCGTTTAAATCTATAATTGTATCTTCTTCTACTTTTAAATAACCTAACTCTTTAGCTACATTAAAAACATTCACCATAGAACGTCCTGACAAAGCAACTTTCTTTTTATATTTTTCTGATATAGTAATTATTTGTTGCAATCTGTGTATATTTGATGCAAATGTAGCTACTAGTATTCTGCTTTCATTTGACTTTGAAAATATCTCATCTAATCCTATTCCAACTGCTTTTTCTGACATTGTGAATCCTGGTTTTTCAACATTTGTACTATCTGATAACATTAAAAGAACTCCTTGTTCACCAAGTTCACAGATTCTGTGTAAATCCATAACATCACCATCTATTGGTGTCAAATCGATTTTAAAATCACCTGTGTGGAATATAATTCCTTGATCTGTATGAACAGCAATGGAGTAAGCATCTGGTATACTATGATTGTTTTTTATAAACTCAACACTCATTTGTGTAAGTTTGATTACTTCTCTCGGTCCTATCGTAATCAACTTAGCATTTGTTATTTTGTGTTCTTTCAACTTAGCCTCTATAAGTCCTATACTAAGTCTTGAACCGTAAACAGGAACTTCAATCTTTTTAAGAACATATGGCAACGCACCTATATGATCTTCATGCCCGTGAGTAATGAAAATTCCTTTTACCTTATCTTTGTTCTTTATAAGATAGGAAATATCAGGTATTACTATATCCACTCCCAACATTTCTTCTTCCGGAAAGCTCAACCCTGCATCAATGACTACTATCTCTCCTTTGTATTCAATGATAGTCATATTTTTCCCGATTTCGTTAAGCCCTCCAAGTGGCATCAATTTGATCTTCTCTTTGCCTCTATTGTTTTTGATCAAACACATCATCTCCTTTTCAATATTTAATTTTTAAACTAAACGATAATTTTTCAAAATAAAACACACGTTCTTTATCAGTTAATATAATTGTAACACATTTTCGAAAAGATTATAAGAGGAATTGTTCAACAATTATTTACACTATTCGGCTAAATATACACATTCATAATAATTGTAATTTTTTACAAGCTAATTTTTGTTTTCTTAACCTTATTAGATTTAATATTTTATTTACAATTCTTTTTTATTTACTCTATATTTTATTCAAAATTCATTTTATTGTGAATGTCAATTTTGTTATTTTATTCAAAATTTATTTTTCTTCAAATCTTAGTTTTACTATTTTATTCAAAATTTATTTTTCTTCAAATCTTAGTTTTACTATTTTATTTAAAATTTATTTTTCTTCAAATCTTAGTTTTACTATTTTATTTAAAATTTACAATTAAGTTCTTTTAAAATTAATTTCATATTAATTCTATACGTTCACACTATGTGTAAAAATAAATCTCAAATTTAATACTTCAAATAATATTCATATTATCTTTACTTTTAAATTTAAATATTTCAATGATGAAATCTTATATATCTTTTGACAAAGCACTTAAATTTTGCTATTCTCTTAATATACTTAATTCGAAGATAGGAGGGTTTTAATGAGAGGTAAATCGCATGCAACAATAGGCCTTTTGAGTGCTATTCAAATTTCTTTGCTTTTCAAGATTCCTATAGGAGTTTTTGATATGATCGTTGCTACTGTTTTTTCTTTACTGCCTGACTTAGATCAACCTAATTCTATAGTTTCAAAATACATATTCAAAACAGAAATTTCAAAATGGATATACAAAGCATTTATATTTATAATAAATTCAGTAATATTTTTTATAACAATAAAAATAGATAATAATTTTTTTGTCAGTGCTATAGCAACATTTATTGCTATCGAACTAATATCTGGGAAAATAACTCATGGAACTATAAGAAAAGTTTTTCTTACACTTATTTTTGTTCTGCTTTCACTAGTTTTATATATGATTAAAGTACCAATTCAATATGTTTTGTTGACTTTATTTTTTAGTATATTTCCATGGTTCAAACATAGAAGTTTTTCACATAGCCTTTTTTGTGTTGGACTTGTGTATTTTTTGATGTCACAAATCGAAATGATTTCTTCAATAGAAAATCTCGCTCTATATTCAACAATAGGATATTCATCACATATTTTTCTTGGAGATATATTTACAAAACAAGGAGTGCCATTTTTTTATCCTATAGATGACAAAAAAATTTCTATTGGCTTTTTAAAAGTTGGAGGTAAACTTAGCAATTTTCTTGAAATATTATTTATAGTATTACTTTTTTGTAGTGTTACTTTTTCATTATATAATATGTAAACAGAACAATTTAAAAAGAGCTTCAAAATTAATGAAGCTCCGTTCTAATACTTAATGTTATATTGTATTGGGATTAATTTACTTATCTTTGCAATTATTGCACATACCATAAAATTTCACTTCATGATCAGTTATTTTAAAATCATAAACATCTTCTATTTGTCTTTCTATGCTATCAAGTAAATCGTCTTTTACTTCTATTATTTTCCCACAATTTTTACATATTAAATGATGATGATTATGTGCATTTCCTTCGTGGAGATTCAACTCGTATCTTACACAACCGTCATCTAAATTTAGTTTCGAAATAGCTCCTACTTCATCTAACAACTGCATAGTCCTGTATACAGTAGCTAACCCTATTTCAGGACAATCTTTTCTTACTAAGTCATATATCTCTTCACTGCTTAAATGCAACTCACTATTATTAATCATCACTTCTATAACTGCTCTTCTTTGAGGCGTTATCTTAAATCCTGTTGCCTTAAGTTTGTCCTTTAATACTTCAAATATATCCATTTGATTACCTCTTTTTCAGTTGATAATATTTATTATCTAAAATGATAAATCAAATCACAAACTTTGTCAATAACATTTTTCATTTGTAGATTCTATTTTCTAGAGCCTAATTTATTTGTAGATTCTATTTTCTAGATACTAATTTTTATTATTATATCAAATTTTTGAACAGTAATTTAGGCTCTATAATAAAGTTTTGAACAGTAATTTAAATTATATAATAAAGTTTTGAATAATAATTTAGGCTCTATAATAAAGTTTTGAATAATAATTTAGGTTCTATAATAAAGTTTTGAATAATAATTTAGGCTCTATAATAAAGTTTTGAATAATAATTTAGGCTCTATAATAAAGTTTTGAATAATAATTTAGGCTCTATAATAAAGTTTTGAATAATAATTTAGGTTCTATAATCTTAGCTCTATAATATTTAAGGATAGTATCAAGTTTTTTACTCTCAATACTATCCTTTCATAAAATATTTGCTATAAAGAAATATTTCTTTAATTTATATTCCTTTAATTTATATTCCTTTAATTTATATTTCTTTAATTTATATTTCTTTAATTTATATCAAAAAATTTGATGTAATTTGTACTATTCTTCATCGTCGAAATTAAGTCCTTCTTCTTCCATAAGTGTTTCATACGCAGAAACTACTATTTCGTATTCTTCATCACTGTCAATAGGAAGCAATATATCTCCTTGTTCATCTTGTTCTATTCTGAAAACTAAAGCTTCTTCATTTTCATCTCCTACAGGAACAAGTATAGCATAATCTTTTCCTTCTGCTTCTAAAGTAAGGATTATTTCAAAAGCTGTTTCATTTCCATCTTCATCAATTAAATTTATTATATTTTCTCCTACTTCATTTTCAACGTTCACATTATTTTTTTCTTCCATTAGAATCACCTCTACTATGATATTTTTATACTGAAGACTTATTATTACTTAAAATAAAATCAAAGCAATAAGTCCTGATGTTAAACATTATAACAAAATATACAAATCAAGTATATATAAAAATTTATCTTGATTTGAAATCTAAGTATCCTTGCAAAATTATTACAGCTGCAAGTTTATCTACTACTTGCTTTCTTTTTTTTCTGCTTACATCTGCTTCTATCAGCGTCCTATGTGCTGCTACAGTTGTAAGTCTTTCATCCCAAAATTCTATTTCTAAACCTAACTCTTCTTTCAATATATCACAAAATTTTATAACTTTTTCGCCTTGAGGTCCTATATCTCCATTCATGTTTTTAGGAAGACCTGATACTATCTTATAAACATTTTGTTCTGATATTATTTTTTTTAATTCATCTAAATCTTTTTTTTTGCTTTCTCTTCTTATTGTCGTGATACCTTGTGCTGTAATTCCCATAAGATCGCTACAAGCAACACCAATGGTTTTATCTCCAATATCAAGACCCATTATTCTTCCTTTAAGCATATTTATTCTTTGTTTTCCTTTCAAAATTCATACCACTTATCAACATATTTTTGTATAAAACAACGTAAAATCATTTATAGTATAAGTTTATTATGAGAACTAAATTTTCGTTGAAAAACGAAAATTTATGTTCAAACCAAGTATGAAACTTCGATTACGAAAATCGAAGATTTTCTATCTCAGTTTTTTCAAGACTTATTACATTGATTTTATTTCAAGTTCTTATAAGTATTATTCTATTTCTACGATTTCTGATTATCAAAAATCATTTTGTTTATCGCAAAAATAATTATTGGTATAAATATATAAATTGATGCAGTTGCAGCTGCTACAATCCCTGAATCATTCACAAGAAGTGTCACAAAACATCCAACAGTTGTAGCTATAAATCCACTGAATATTTCTGGGTTCTTTTGTTTGAATACCAAGAACATTCCTGTAGGTCTTATCATAGAAATTGCAAACAACACTATTCCTGCTATCAGAATATTTACCCAAACACTAGTCTGTGCTATTTTTAGATTCATTTGTATTTTTCTTGCAAAAGTCATAATTACTTCGTGAGGTCCATTTAAAAATATTCTATGAACAAATTCTCCTAAATGAGAACCTAATCCTAGTTTTATATCTAAAAATGCAAATATTGCTACTACTGCTACTGCTGAAAATCCAAGCAAACATATTTTTTTAAAATCTATCTTCACATTGTAAACAAGCATAACAAATAAGAAAAATGCTATTGAACCACTTATTGCACCTCCTACATTTGCTCCCATAGAAGGATATGCTGAACAGAATAATATAGCCAAAAATATCGGAGTAATCATCCATTTTTTTATTATTTTCAAGTTCAAAAGCATAGATATAGCAAATATTGCACTTCCTATTACAACACCTTCATACTCGTTTCCAATACCATAATATCTCGCTCCTACAATTGCATCGTAACTCATAATATCATTTCTCATTATGACTGAATTGCAGAATGTGTCAATTATCACTAAAGTTATCGTTGCAAGTGCGAATGTACCCATATTTTTGAAATCATCTTTGATGAATATTCTACCTATTCCATACAAAATCACAGCAACTGCAAAAATTCCAACTGTCACTCCCATCTGTGAAGTTTGATTTAGAAGTCCAGCCACCATAAATGCAAATGGCATAATCATTCCAAATTTGATTAATTCTTTTAAAACTTTAAATACCTTTGCTTTTGCTTCTTCGCTAAATCTGCTTCTGCAACCAAGTGCAATAGCAGCCACTATCCAAGATGCTGACACAACTATTACAAATGTATTTATAACAGCAGCTCTTGATAATGAAAGAGCAACCTGTTTTTTATTTTCTTTTATTGCATAGTCTATGTTATTATCTTTAGCTATATAGTTTAGCTTTTTGCCTATCATTAAGTCACTTTTTAGACCAAATTCATTCAAAATATCTGTTCCTAAATCTATATTTGCTATTATTCCTTCTCTTCTAGTTGTATTAGAAGTCAATAGACCTTTTTCTTCACCTTTGAATTTGATTACAGGAGAAAGTCTTCTCCTATTCTTATAATCAATAGTACTAGGATATCCACTTACTATATATACAGTGTCACCTTCCGAAACCATTCCAAAAACTTCTTTTAGATATTTATTTATCTTAGAATTTATCTTGTCTTTCATCTTCTCATAAGTTTCTTCATTTAGACTGTTTTTGTATATATCAAGTCTATAAGTATCTCCTAGATCAACAAAAAGAACATCCGAACTATTGTAAAATTCTTTTGTTTGAGTTGTTAATTTCTTATAATCAGTAGATATTCCAAAAGGCATAGTATTGTCATCTATATTTATATCATCTACATTTCCTTGATCTATTCTTCCATAATTATCCATAGCTGTCAAACACAAATTTCTATTCTTAACTACAGTATCTACTCCATTCACAGTTTCCACTATATCTGAATTTCCAAGCACAGCTGTTTTTAGTCCATTATCTGAAAGAGTTTGTCCAAGTACTCCTAATGTTGATCCATATTCGTTATTTGATTCATTCTCATTTATAGATCTATTTATATTGTAGTAGTTGATTTCTTTTGGTTCAACTCCTGTATCTACCTTAAATTGCTTTTTCTGTTCACTTGTCAAACTAGAAAATATTATCTCATCTTCATCTTTTGTTACATTTACTCTAGAACCTGAACCCATACTTGCATAAGATCTTCTATCATTTGTACCCTTGTCACCTCTGATATTCATGTGTGCAACATAACCTGTAGTTTCAAGTTTATCTTTGATAGCATCTATATCTAACAAATTTTGAAGATTTTTTCTGTTAATATTTATAAATATTACTTTATTGCTCTTTGAATCTAAAACTTGTCGATTTAATATCCTATCCTCTGCAAATGAAAATTGTACAGAACTAATTATCATAAGCAGTGTCAGAAATAAAATATACATCTTCCTTTTTCTCATCGCTTACCCACTTTCTAAGCTTAATCTCAATAACTTTTAGAAATTTATTGATGCTAACACCACTCTTTATGCGAAGTTTGAGTTGTTTTGAAGTTAGCAACATTATATTTTCTATTACTTAATCAAAAACTAGTTTTTAAGATAACTTATCAAAATTTCTTCTAATATTTCGTCTCTTTCAAATTTCTTTATGATTGTTCTAGCATTATTATAATTTGTAATATAACTAGAATCTCCAGATAACAAATAACCTATTATTTGATGAATAGGATTGTATCCTTTTTCTACTAAAGACTTGTAGACAAATTTGATAGCTGATTCGATTTCCATTTTTTCATCTTTAATTCCTTCAAACTGCATAGTGTACTCAAGATTTTTTTCAAATTCATTATCCATTATACTTTTCCTCCTTGTCAAAGCATCATCATTAGAACAAAATATTTAATATTTTAGTTATAAATTCCTATGATTTAAATACTGTTATATTTTCACATATCATTAGAACAAAATATTTAATATTTTAGTTATAATTTCCTATGATTTAAACACTATTATATTTTTATATATTTTATGAACTTTGTTTTATCTTGCATTTAACACTATGGTTGAATTTTTATTTTTAGCTAAGTTTTAGTTTAACTAAGCTTTAGTTTAACTAAGTTTTGGTTTAACTAAGTTTTAGTTTAGCTGCGTTTTCGCTTTACTTATTGTTGTGTTTCTATTTTATTTGGCTCTTCACCAATTCTTTTGCACTATTAAGAGCTTCCTCAACTTTTGTAACATCACTTGCACCTGCTTGAGCCATATTTGGTTTTCCGCCACCTTTTCCTCCGGCGATTTTAGCAATTTCTCTTACAAGGTTTCCAGAATGTATTCCTTTTTCAATGACATCTTTTGTAGCTGTCACTACGAAATTTATTTTTTCATCTGATACATTAGCAAGAACTACAACACCTGATACAAGTTTATCTCTCAATTTATCAGCCGTATCTCTTAAAGTTTCCATATCGATGTTTTCATATTTAGCTGTTACTAAATTTACACCATCTACATCGATTTTAGAATCCAAAACATCTCCAGCTGATTGCATACTCATTTTTGATTTCAATTCGTGTATTTCTTTAGCTGTAACTTTTTGTTCTTCAACCATAGCACTTATACGAGATTCCAGATTATCTTCCTTAACTTTCAGTATACCACATATTTCATTTATTTTTACGTCTTTATTTAAAATATATTCATAAACTGATTTTCCTGTTATTGCTTCTATTCTTCTTACTCCTGCTGCTATTCCACCTTCAGAAATAATCTTGAATAGACCAACTTGTGAAGTATTTTTTAGATGAGTACCACCACAAAGTTCTTTTGAATAATCACCCATTGTTACAACTCTTACAGAATCGCCATATTTTTCTCCGAAAAGTGCAGTAGCTCCATCATTTTTAGCTTCATCTAAACTCATAACGTTGCAAGTTATATCAAGAGAATCTAAAATCACATCGTTTACTTGTTTTTCGATTAGTGCTAAAGTTTCTTTGTCTATTGATTCAAAATGTGTAAAGTCAAATCTAAGTCTTTCAGGAGTTACAAGGGAACCAGCTTGATTTACATGTTCTCCTAAAACATTTTTAAGTGCTTTATGAAGTAAATGTGTAGCACTGTGATTTCTTGCTGATGCCATTCTTGTTTGTTTGCAAACAAATGTATTTACTTTTTGACCAAGATTGACACTACCTTCTACAACCTTTCCAAAATGTTTGATACTATTATTTGCTCCTTTTTTAGTATCTACTATTTCGATAACTAGACCTTCTGATTCTATTGTTCCTCTATCTCCAACTTGTCCTCCACTTTCTGCATAGAATGTAGTTTTATCAAGTGCAATAGCTACTTCATCTCCTTTTGTAGCAGATTCAACAAGTTCTCCATCTTTGACAATAGCTTCAACTATTCCTGTATCTTCTAAACCTTCATATCCTTCAAATTTACTATCTATACTATGTTCAAGTTGTGTTAGTGGATCTTCTTTCCAAGCTTCTCCATCTGTATTTCCTCTTGCAGCTCTAGCTCTTTCTTTTTGTTCTTCCATTTCTCTGTTGAATTCTTCTTCATTTACTGTGAAATTTTCATCTTGAAGAATTTCTTTTGTAAGGTCAAATGGGAATCCATAAGTATCATAAAGTTTGAACGCTTTTTCTCCGCTAAGTTCAGTTTTATTTTCTTTTTTCATTTCTTCGATATGAGAAGCAAGAATTTCCATACCTTGATCTATTGTTTCGCTGAATTTTTCTTCTTCAATTTTTATGACTTTCTTGATATAGTCTTGTTTTGCTATCAAACTTGGATAAGCTTCTCCACTTTCAGCTACAACTGTATCTACCAATTTATATATGAATGCTTCATTTGTTCCAAGTAATTTTCCATGTCTTGCAGCTCTTCTTATAAGTCTTCTAAGAACATATCCTCTACCTTCATTTGAAGGAAGTACACCGTCACTTATTATTATGCTCACAGCTCTTATATGGTCTGTTATTACTCTGATAGACATATCTGATTTAGGATTTTTTCCATATTCAGTATTTGTAAGTTTCACTACTTCATTTAAAACAGCTTTTATTGTATCTATTTCAAATATATTATCAACATCTTGCATAATACAAGCAATACGTTCAAGCCCCATACCAGTATCAATATTTTTATTGTCAAGTAGAGTGTAATTTCCTTCTTCATCTCTATTGAATTGAGTGAAAACATGATTCCAGAATTCTAAATATCTATCGCAATCACAACCAGGTTTGCAATTTGGATCACCACAACCATATTTTTCTCCTCTGTCATAATACATCTCTGAACATGGGCCACAAGCTCCAACACCTATTTCCCAGAAGTTGTCGTCTTTTCCTAGTCTTACGATTCTTTCTTTTGGAATGTGTATATCATTTTCCCAAAGTTCAAATGCTTCATCATCTTCTTCGTAAACAGTAACCCATATTTTTTCTTCAGGAATTTGTAAATAGTTTGTAACAAAGTCCCATCCCCATTCTATTGTTTCTTTTTTAAAGTAATCTCCAAATGAGAAGTTACCCATCATTTCAAAGAATGTAGCATGTCTTGCAGTAAGCCCTACGTTTTCAATGTCACCAGTTCTTATACATTTTTGAACTGTACTCATTCTCTTTGAAGGTGGTTCTTCAAGTCCAGCAAAAAACTTTTTAAGTGGTGCCATCCCTGAATTTATAAGTAACAAGCTGTTATCGTTTTTTGGAACTACAGAATAACTTTCAACGATATAATGATTTTTTTCTCTGAAAAAATCTAAAAACATTTTTCTTATTTCATTTGCTCCTAACTTTTGCATTTTTAATCTTCCTCCTATTTTTTAATTCTAACTTTAAATTTTCCATTAAAAAAGCCCCTATAAAATAAATTATAGGGGCGAAAATTTTTCGCGGTACCACCCTAATTACCACAAAATGTGGTATCTTCGGAAAACCTCAGCTATAACGTAACTACCGTCATACTCTACTGAAAATATCTTGTACACAAATATATTTTGATTAGAATTTTTTATTAATGCTTTCTAAAAACAGCGATAAAAAATTTTATTACAAATTTATTTGACGTACTAATAGTTTGTTCGAATATGCTGCTCAAAGACTGCTTCATTTAATACATTCTAAGGGGTCACACCTTATCCCCTCTCTCTGTGAGAATTTAATTAAATTACTACTTCTTTTCGTCGCATTGATTTTAATATATATAATATACTAAAATTATCGAAAATATTCAATAGCTTAAAATAAAATTATAGCATTTTTTTAGAATTTTAGTATTTCAAGTTCGAAAACTAATCTTTTCTATTATGATTTTTCTCAATTATTTACAATAAAAAGAGAGTAGAACGTATAAAAAAACTTGAATATTTCTTTAAAGTATTGTATATTATAAGAAAAGGAACTCACCTGACTGGTGATCTCCTCGAATAATAATTAAAGTGAATTAATCATTATCTGAACTGTTCTTAATCCCAGTAAGAGCAGTTTTTAATTTACTAATGATTAATTCAGTTAAAGTAGTAGATAATACATTTTTTGTAATATCTAAAACTGTATCAAGAATCAACTTTTGTAAATTCATACTAAATTCACCTCCTCAGCATGAATCTTAGGAGGTTTCATCTTGTGTATGAGAACACCACTCTTATCGATTTGTTCCTTTTCTTATTCAATTATATCATGTTTCTGCATATTTATTACATAAAAATCAAACTTTTATTTAAAAACAATAAAACTCTTTATGCTTTCATACTTTATTTACTCTACTGTATTTTTGACTTATTTGCACTGCTGTTTCGTATCTATCTACTCCTGCAAGTCTTTCTATTGTCATTTCACTTGAGCTATTTTCTTTTAATCCTTTTAACTCTTCTTCTATTTCTTTAGCTACTGCGTTTGTTCCACCTGCTATTGTTATTTTTGATACTGACCAGCCTTTCAAGGCTTTTTGTGTTGTATTATTCAAGAACTCTCTTTGTGTCAAAAGTACAGGTACTTTGTAATATCCTGATAGTGAACTCACTGTAAGTGCATCTGGAAAATTTGTTCCGTCTACAAGTATAGCTTGAGATACTTCGTTTGAAGATGTTCTTGTACTATCAGTCAATATATTATCTAAACTTGTTCTATTAAATGTATCTTTTGTACTTGATTCATTAAGTTCGTTTGATAGATTATCTATATTTGATGAAGTTCTTGAATTTGATGTTTCTTCGTTTCCTAAAATAGATATTAGTTTATCTCCTATAAGTTTTGCTGTTTCGTATCTATCTTCTCCACCAATTCTATCAACTGATATTGAACTTACTGATGAATTTTCTACATCTGCTGATGTCGATAAATTCTTTATCATATCTTCTACATTTGTAGATATTGCCTTCTCTTTTCCTATTATTGTTACATTTGTGATTCCCCAAGTTTTCAGTATATTTTCTGTATCTTGATTCAAAGTTTCTGTCTGTGTCAAAAGTATTGGAGTGTTTGTATACTCTGCTAAGCTTGTTACGCTCATTGCATCTGGAAAATTTGTTCCTACTGCAAGTATCACACTATTTTGATTCGTCGTTCCTTTAGCACTTACTGAATCTAAATTTTTTGTATCTAATAGATTTTGTGAACTTTCAGCGTTTGTTAAAGTTGAATTTGACATACTTCTTAAATTTGAATTTGATACAATTCTTGGACTCAAGTTTATCATACTTCTTGAAGTTGCATTTGACATAGTTTCTGAACTTGAGTTTGTCATACTTTTTGAAGTTGTGTTTAAATTCGTTCTTAAACTTGCTAAACTCTGAGATTCTGATATTAATTTTCTCACTTCTTCGCCAACTTTTATAGATGTCTTATACCTATCTTTACCCCAAATTCTTGACACCTTTACTCCACTGATTTCTTTTTCCAACTGACTCACAACTGATTCAGATACTACTTGATTTCCACCTACTATGATGATTTCTGTAGCTCCAAGCCTTTTGATTTCATTAAGTGTTGTAGTGTTAACGTTTTCAAAATTTGATAATAAAACTGGTGCATTCTTTAGATTAGCAAGCACAGAAGCAGTAAGTGTATCTGGATAAGCAGTTCCATTTGCTAGTATCACTGTTTTTTGTGATGTTTGTCCTGAATCTGCACTTGATTGATCTGAACTTCCTGAACTTGCTTTTTTCCATATAGCACAGAAAACTATATCATCTTCCCTAACAGTCAATACAAAATCATTACTTACTTTACTTTTACTTTCATCAGAT
>JAISUA010000101.1 GCA_031272305.1 Clostridioides sp. | reverse complement strand
ATCTGATGAAAGTAAAAGTAAAGTAAGTAATGATTTTGTATTGACTGTTAGGGAAGATGATATAGTTTTCTGTGCTATATGGAAAAAAGCAAGTTCAGGAAGTTCAGATCAATCAAGTGGAGTAGATTCAGAACAAAAATCACAAAAAACAGTGATACTAGCAAATGGAAATGCCTATCCAGATACACTGACAGCATCAGTGCTTGCGAATTTAAAAAATGCACCAATTTTGCTATCACAAAAAGATTTTGTAGATACTACAACACTTAACGAAATCATAAGATTGGGTTCTACAGAAATTATTATAGTAGGTGGAAATCAAGTAGTATCTGATTCAGTTGCTACACAACTAGAAAAAGAAATCACTGGAGTGAAGGTGTAAAGAATTTGTGGAGAAGATAGATATCAGACAGCCATAAAAGTTGGTGAAGAAGTAAGAAAATTAGTTTCGAATCAAAATAGCGTGATACTTGCAGTAGGGACAAATTTTCCAGATGCAATGAGTGTGACAAGTTTAGCAGAATATACAAACATACCTATACTTTTGACACAGACAGAAACTTTGAACCAAGATACTCAAAATGCACTAAAATCTTGGGGAATCACAAACGTAATAATAATAGGAAAAGAACAAGCAGTATCTCAAAAAGTTGAAGATACAATCAAAAAATTATCTATATCAGCAAATGGAGAAAATTCATCGGTAAGTTCAATATCAGTTGAAAGAATCGGTGGAGAAGACAGATATGAAACGGCGGAACTTATAGGAGATAAACTAATATCTCTTTTAGGAAACGAAGAAACTCCAATTTCAAGAACTTCTTCAAACATAGGTCTATCAAATGTATCAGCAAAATGTGATAATGCATGGAGTGTTAGTGCTAAAACATCTTCAAACACAATAGAACAAGCTATTCTTGTAGATGGAACAAATTTTCCAGATGCACTTACAGTGAGTTCACTAGCAGGAAACTACAAAGCACCTATACTTTTAACAGAACAAAGATCTCTAAACAAAACAACTCAAAGTGCATTAAAAGACTGGTCTGTATCAAAAATAACAATCGCAGGTGGAATAAAGGCAGTAGCTAAAGAAATAGAAGAAGAATTAAAAGAATTAAAACAAAATAGCTCAAGTGCAATGATAATAGAGCGACTTGCAGGAGTGGACAGATACGAAACAGCAGTAAAGATAAGTCAGAAATACAGTTCAATTAAATAAAAATGATAGCAATAAAGTCTGAAATAAATGAAAATATAAAGTACTTGCAGAAGTAGACAGATACGAAACATCAGTGAAGATAAGTCATAAATATAGTACAGTTAAATAAAATTAAATGGTTTATTATAAAGTTAATTGAAATAAAAAATAAAATATTGAAACAAAAAAGATAAAAATAAGTTATACATAATTATTGTTAGAAAAATTTATTGTATAGCTTATTTTTTATTATGATTTTTAATATTAAAGTAGTGAACATTTTTTAATAATAAAGCAGTGAACGTTTCTGAAAACAATATCATCATATCTTCATTAGTTAATAAATAAAATTTTAATTAAAAAACTTTTTCATATAAGGAAATTTTTTTATTTTTTTGTACAAACTATATGTATTAAAATATGTTAAAAATTTTTATGAAAACAGATATTATATGGAAAAACACTACAATTTTTTATGCAAATGGATAACATATGGAAAAGCATTATAAAATTTTTTTATGCAAATGAATAACATATAGAAAAATATTATAAAGTTTCATACAGATATATAACATATGAAAAAACATTATAAAATTTTTTATACAAATGGATAACATATCGAAAAGTATTATAAAGTTTTATACAAAAAGGAGGAAGTCATGGAAAAGAGTCTTTTATCGGACGAAGTTTTAAGACAGGTGTTGATTGTATCAGTTCTTGTAGGAATTTTTTGTAGAGGATTTGTGTTAGTCGTGATAGATAAGCAATATCCTTCAAGACCTCAAGATTATATAGAGCAAATCATATCATCAGGATTATCAGCAGCACTTGGAGCTATAGCGTTGCCAGCACTTCTAGATGAAGAATATGCAGCGTTAACATTTTTTGCTATAGCTATACAGCAATTTCAAGGTCTTGCTGAGCAAGAAAGGATCACACTCAAGAACACGGATCAAGATGAAATAGTTCCAAAAGGTGAAGCATATGTTGAAGAAATATCTTCTACATATGAATCGAGAAGTTATATAAGTTTGATTTCAGCATTAGCAGCTTCGATAACATATATCACAATAAATTTGAGATTTGTTAAAAATTTTTGGATATGCACAGTTGGTGCAATAATTTCTGGTATAATTGTCGGAATTATTTTCAGAAAATATTTAAAGAGAAAAAGTGTTGAAGATATAGCAGATATATTTCCTGCGGAAATAAATTTCGAAGATAGTGTTATGAAAGTAAATGGAGTGTATATTGCGAATGTGGGTCTTTCAGATACTAGAAAAAAATATACTGAAAAAGGTCTTGCTATAGAAATTTTTCCGAAAGAACCAAAATATTTTGGAATTCTGAATGATATAGGTCAGCGACAATCTATCATTCACAATATTTATATTCATCTTGGAATAAATAAAGACATTGACGAGTATGACATTCTATCTATATCTCGTACATCTAACAAAACCAAAAGCGTGATAATTGTTTTTGTGCCTATTTTGAAAGATATGCAAGCTATGATAAAAGCTGCACAAAGTGCACCTATACTTGAAGTTGCAAAAACAAAAGAAGGATATGCCAAATGAAAAAATTATAGTTATTTAAAATAAAATCTAAAGAAAAAAATAGTTATTTAAAATAAAATCTAAAGAAAAAATATAGTTATTTAAAATAAAATCTAATGAAAAAATTAGCTCATTGTAAAATTAAAAAATTTAAAAATCTGTAATTTTTTCTGAAGTAATTTTATACTTGATTTAAACGGAATTTTTAACCAGAAATTATCTTAAAGGAGGCGTTCGAAATGGATAATAAGATGTTTTTCTTTGATTTGTCATTCTACGTAGGCGTTTGTATAGGTGTAACTTCTAGAATTATTATGTTGAATACAGATCAAAAACAGTATCCTTCTCATCCAAATATTTTAGTCACACAACTGGTGCTTGCATTTGTTGCATCGGCACTTGGTGCTTTGTTAGTGCCTGCGATCATTGAGAGATCCTATACTTCTATAACATTTTTATCACTTGCAGCAGAACAGTTCAGACAAGTGAGAGCTATTAGGAGAAATACTCTTCAAAATATAGAATCATCTCAATTGGTGAAAAGAGGAGAGTCGCTCATTGAGGAAATTGCAAAAGCTTATGAAGTTAGAAATTATATGTGTATAATAACTTCATTTTTTACTGTTGCTATTGATACGATTTTGAGAGAGGATTTCGGTATGAATAATATATTGAGTTTGGTTATTGCTGGAGCTACAAATTTGATTCTTGCATTTTTAATAAAAAAACTACTTACAAGAAAAAAAGTTGGAGATATTGCAGATATAGTGCAAGTTCCTATTAGTTTTGTAGATACGTCAATACTCAAAGTTGGAGATTTGAAGGGAATAACAAATATAGGACTTCTAGAAGATAGAGAACTTTATTTACAAAAAGCAGTTGGAATTGAAATTATTCCTAAGAATAAAAATTACGAAAATGCTTCGATTATATATAATTCAGGACAAAGACAAGCTATACTATATAATATTTATTCTAAACTAGGAAGATATGGTGATATAGACGAGCCACAATATACTCCAATTCCTAGAAAATTTGCAGAAAGAGAAAGCATACTATTTGCATATATTCCTCTTGTTGGTGATGCTCAAGATGTAATAAACGCAGTGAAAAATTGTCCAGTAATAGAAAGTACAAAAGGAAAAAATCTAGCACTGAAAAATATAAAAATCGGAAGCATTGGATAGCGTACATTGAAAATATTTGTGAAAAATCTTTATAAGAAAAGGGTGAAAATATGAATTCGAATATAGGTATAAATGAGTTTGCACTTGCGATTGTGACAACAGACAAAGAAATGAATATAAGTGGAGGTTGTCCTGTGTTTTTTGTAGAGAGCGAAGAAGAATTGCAGAAAAAAGCACTGCTTATTTCAAAGTGTTTTGGAGGAATGGTTCACGACATGACAAAAGGAACGCTCATAGTAGTGAAACATTAGCTTAAAAAATAAATAAAAACTAACAAATAAGAATTAAATACAAAAAATTATAGGTTAAACTAAAACGATAGTTTGACCTATTTTTTAAATAAAGAGTAATACTATCTATTTTGGTTCGATATGAATTTCAAATAACATATTATAGGTATTCATAAAAATGGTAATAGTTTTAAGAGTTACTTGATTTTAACGCATATATATGCTAATCTACAACTAGGTAATGTTTAAATATTATAAGTTAAACACGAATAGTGATATGTATATGTAATTCAATATTATATAGATTGGTGTGTAAAATATATTATTTATATACAAAATCAACAAATTTAAACATAGTATACAGAGAGGAATTTGATTTTACAGTGGAAGTTAATGTTAAAAAGTCTAATAATATTATAAACAAAATATATCCAAACAGTATAGCAGAAGAAGTTGGAATTGAAGTTGGAGATATTTTAATTTCGATAAATAATCAAAATGTTAGCGACATAATCGAATATAAATTTTTAATGAGTGATGAATATTTAGAAATCGAAATTGAGAATAAAGATCAAGAAATAATTATTTATGAGATTGAAAAAGATTATGATGAAGATTTAGGAATAGAATTTTCAAATCCTATTATTGATAAAGCGAAAAGTTGTCGAAATAAATGTATGTTTTGTTTTATAGATCAATTGCCTAAAGGAATGCGAGAAACTTTGTATTTCAAAGATGATGATTCAAGGCTATCCTTTTTGCAAGGAAATTTTGTCACGCTGACAAATATGTCAGAAGATGACATTGATAGAATTATAAAATATAGAATAAGTCCTATAAACATCTCAGTTCATACTACTAATCCAGAACTTAGAATAAAAATGTTGAATAACAAGAATGCATCAAAGATTCTAGATATAATGAAAAGACTTGCAAAAGAGTCTATAGTGATGAATTGTCAAATTGTTTTGTGCAAAGGAATAAATGACGGAGATGAACTGGAAAGAACTATAAAAGACCTATCTGAACTTTATCCTTATGTCAATAGTATAGCTGTTGTTCCAGCAGGAATCACAAAGTATAGAGATGGATTATATCCTATGGAAATTTATGATGAGGAAAGTGCTAAATTCGTTGTTAATCAAGTTGAATCCTTCCAAAAAGATTTACTTAGAAAAATACAGACTAGATTTGTATTTTTATCTGATGAATTTTACATCATTTCTGGAAGTGAGTTTCCTTTTTATGATGAATACGAAGGATTTTTGCAATTTGAAGATGGAGTAGGAATGGTTATAAAATTTGAAAGTGAAGTCGATAGGTATTTAGAAGAAAATAAATCTACTTTTAATAAAAAAATCGTATCAATTAACAAAAAGATTGTATCGATTGCTACAGGAAAAAGTGCGTATTCTCTTATGAAAAGACTGGCAGAAAAAATAATGTCGAAAATAAGTTTACTAGATATAAGAGTCTACCTTATAGAAAATGATTTTTTTGGAAAAACAATCACTGTAGCAGGACTTCTTACAGCTACTGATTTGATAAAAAATCTAAAAAACGTGGAATTAGGAGAAAAACTTTTCATAACAAGAAGTATGATGAAAGCAGACGAAGAAATATTTTTAGATGATATGACATTAGAAGAACTTGAAGAAATATTAAAAGTAGAAGTTGTAGCTTGTCAAAATGAAGGAAAAGATTTTTTAGATAAACTTTTGACTATCTAAGCACAATCAATATATTTTGTAAGAATTACTGATTACAATGAAAAGATTTTGTAAGAAAGATGAAATTTTGATATAATGAGACATAGAAGAAATATAACTTTATTATACGAGGAGTAAAAAGAATGAACATAAGCAGACCAGTAGTAGCTATTGTGGGAAGACCGAACGTTGGCAAATCTACTTTATTCAATAAATTTGCAGGTAAGAGGATCTCTATAGTTGAAGATACACCAGGAGTTACAAGGGACAGAATATTTGCCGAAGTAGAATGGACAAATAAATATTTTACGATAATTGATACAGGAGGAATAGAACCTGATAGTCAAGATGTGATACTATCTCAAATGAGAAATCAAGCTATGTTGGCTATGGATATGGCACATGTTATATTATTTGTCGTAGATGGAAAATCAGGTATGACAGCAGCAGACAAAGAGATTGCTCAAATACTTAGAAGAACAAATAAACCAGTGATTTTAGTTGTAAATAAAATCGATAATAAAAGACAGTTTGATGATGTGTATGATTTTTATGAATTAGGACTTGGAGCTCCTTTCTCAGTTTCAGGAGCTAATAGTATGGGACTAGGAGATTTACTTGATGAAATAGTAGAAAATTTCCCAGAAGGACTAGACACTGAATATGACGAAGATATCATAAAAGTAGCTATAACAGGAAAACCAAATGCAGGAAAAAGTTCTATTTTGAATAGGATTCTTGGCGAAAATCGTGTGATTGTAAGTTCGATTGCAGGAACAACAAGAGATGCTGTGGACACATATTTCGAGACAGGAGACCAAAAATTCCTTCTAATCGATACAGCAGGTATAAGAAGAAAGAGCAAGATATATGAAAAAATAGAAAAATACAGTGTTATAAGAGCTATGAGTGCTGTTGATAGAGCAGATGTAGTTTTGATTGTAATAGACGCAGAACAAGGACCTACAGAACAGGATACAAAGGTAGCAGGCATTGCACATGATGAAGGAAAAGCTTGTATTTTTGTAGTGAACAAGTGGGATTTGCTTACTAAGGACAACAAAACAATGAGTAATTACAAAAGAGACATTAGAAGTAAATTTCCATTTATGGCGTACGCACCAATACTTTTTGTTTCAGCAGAAACAAATCAAAGAATGAACAAAATACTAGAAACAGTTATACAAGTTGCAAGTGCACATTCTAAGAGAGTGTCAACTTCTGCACTTAATGAAGTAATTGGAGAAGCTATCATGCTTAATCAACCACCTTCTGACAAGGGTAAAAGACTTAAGATTTATTATGGAACACAAACAGATGTCAAACCACCGAAATTTACATTATTTATCAATGATAAAGAACTTACACATTTTTCATATACAAGATATTTGGAAAACAAAATAAGAGAAAACTTTGGATTCGAAGGGACAAGTTTAAAATTCGAATACAAACAAAAAGCTAAAAAGTTTTAATTTGTATGGATTAATGAAACTTGTATTCTAATTGATAAGTCTAAAATTCGAATACAAACAAAAAGCTAAAAAGTGTTAGGTTGGAGGGATTGAATTGAAAATATGTGGCTATTTTTTGATAGCTATTATTTCATATTTGCTTGGAAATATATCGACTTCATATATTATTTCTAAAAAAATATCAGGTGTTGATATAAGGACACAAGGTTCAGGAAATGCAGGATCTACTAATGTTTTGAGAACTCATGGAATAAAAGCTGGAGTAGCAACTTTTTTAGGAGATGTTTTGAAAGGTCTTTTATCAGTGATTATAGCTGGATTTATTGGATCGTTGATAGGAATAAATATTGAAATAGCTAAATATTTAGCAGTTGTATTTGTCGTATGTGGTCATAATTGGCCAGTATTCATGGGATTTAGAGGAGGAAAGGGAGTAGCTACTTCTCTAGGTTCTATGATTGCGATTGCACCAGTAATTTCACTTATTTGTCTAGGAATATTTATTCTTGTTGTTTTGCTTACAAAATATGTTTCTTTAGGTTCAATACTTGCGATAGCTTGTTCGATAGTTGCTATGTCGATTTCTGAAAATAGAAATGGAT
>JAISUA010000094.1 GCA_031272305.1 Clostridioides sp. | reverse complement strand
AGAAGATCATATTGTAAAATTGTCAAAACTTCTCATGATAAGACTTATAAGAACTTGAAATAAAATCAAGGGAATAAGTCTTGAAAAAACTGAGATAGAAAATATTTGATTTTCTTTATCGAAGTTTCCTACTTGGTTCGAACATAAATTTTCATTTTTCAATGAAAATTTAGTTCTCATAATAAACAATGCACGAATTTATGTTATAATTATTAAAGAATAACAAAAAAATTGTGAGAAAAAGTTGATAAGATTTTTTGTCATAAGAATTTAAGGGGGCAAATTATGAAAGTCACTGAAGGCTATATGCCATTTAAAGGATTTCAAACTTATTATAGAATAGTAGGAGAACCTTCACAAGATAAAGCACCACTTGTGTTACTTCATGGAGGACCTGGTTCTACACACAATTATTTTGAAGTGCTTGATGAAATAGCAGAAACAGGCAGACAAGTAATTATGTACGATCAAATTGGATGTGGAAATTCATTTGTTGAAGGACATCCAGAGTTTTTCAATGCTCAAACTTGGATAGAAGAACTTGAAGAACTTAGAAAACATCGAGGACTTAAAGAAATACATCTATTAGGTCAATCTTGGGGTGGGATGTTAGCAATTTGGTATGCTATTGAAAAAAAACCTCAAGGAATAAAATCATATATACTTTCTTCGACTCTTTCATCAGCAAAACTTTGGGAAAAAGAACAAAAAAGAAGAATCTCATATATGAGTAAGGAAGATCAAGATGCACTTTTAAATGCAGAAAAAACAGGTGACTATTCTAGTAAAGAATATCTTGCTTCATTAGATAAATTTATGGAAATGCACTGTGCTGGTAAAGTGACAGAAAATGATCCTGAATGCCTTAGAAGACCTAAGAAATCAGGAACAGAATCATATATTGTAGGTTGGGGTCAAAATGAATTCTCTCCTACAGGAACTCTTGCAGGATATGAATTTACAGATAGACTTGGTGAAATAAAAGAACCAGTTTTAATTACAAATGGAGCTAGAGATTTATGTTCACCATATATTGCTAAAGTAATGTATGATGGAATACAAAATAGCAAATGGGAATTATTTGAGTATTCAAGACATATGCCTTTTGTTGAAGAACATGAAAAATATATGGAAGTACTAACAAAATGGCTTGATTCTAACGACTAGAATATTGTATAAAAAAATTAATAAAATTAATTGAAATAAAAAAATTGTTAAATTGAAAAGATGATTTAACAATTTTTTTTATAAAAAATATTCTTATAAGCTTTCAGAACTTCTTATGAGAAGTTCATTACAATTAAAAGCGAAGCTTTCAAAATTTCGAACCAAGTAGGAAACTTCGATAATGAAAATCAAAGAGTCGATAAAAAGACTTAATAATTAAAGGAGATGATAAAGTTGATTGATACATTAGTTAAAAACAGAGAATTAGTTTCATTTCATATGCCAGGTCATAAATACGGTAAATTGTTCAAGAAACTTGGATATGATAAAGTTTTAAATGAACTTTACTCGCTAGATACTACTGAAATAATAGGTACGGACAATTTACATAATTCGAGTGGAATAATCAAAGAAGCAGAAGAAAATTTGGCTAGAATTTTTGAAACAAAAGAATCTTTTTTCCTTGTAAATGGAACGACTTGTGGAATTCAAGCTGCTATAATGTCAGCGTGTCAACAAAGTTATGGAAATAGTGAGAGATGGAGTATTATAACAAATAGAGATGCACATCAATGTGTCACAAATGTAGCGATTTTTTCAGATATTAACATAGGATATATTCCTTGTGAAGTAAATGAAAAAAACGGTGCTTTAGAAGGAGTAAAATTTGAGAATGTAAGAAATTTTATTGAAGATAAGTTTCAAGAAAGCAATTCAAAGGTCCTTGTTTTGACCTATCCTACTTATTATGGAATGACATATGATATTAAGAGTATAATAGAATATGCTCATTCTAAAGGCATGATTGTAATTGTAGACGAAGCACATGGAGCTCACTTTGGACTGAACGACAAATTGCCAAAAAGTTCTCTTGAATTTGGAGCAGATATTGTGGTTCAAAGTTTCCACAAAACTCTTGGAGGTTTCACGCAATCTGCAGTTTTGCATATAAATAGTGATAGAATCGACACAGAATTAGTTTCTTCATATCTTAGAATGATTGAAAGTTCGTCACCTTCGTATTTATTGATGGCATCTCTTGAAATTTCAACGGATATTTACGATAAATACGGAAAAAAATTAATGAAAGAGCTTATAAAAAATATTGAGGATTTTCAAAGTTATTTAGAGAAAGAAAAAATATTTGCAGTTCAAAAAATGGACGATATCACAAAATTATTCATTTCTTCTAATGAATTTGGAATGACAGGAGAACAACTTGAAGAAGTACTTAGATATGATTACGGAATCCAAGTTGAGCTTTCAAATTACTACGGTGTACTTTTGATTTGTACAATAGGAAACGATAAAGGTGATTTTTCTAAATTAAAAGAAGCCTTGATTGATATAAAAATAAAATCAAGAGAATTAATAGAAAAAAACATAGAAGAACAGAACAAAACTAAGTTAAGTTATACAATAGAAGAAGATATAGAAAAACAGGGCAAAACTAAATTAAGATCTATAATTGAAAAAAATATAGAAGAGCAAGAAAAAGATAATTCAAATATTGATTTTAAAAATAAAAATTTTCATATAAAAAAATGGCCAAAAAAAATTCCTGAAAGAAGAATTTCTTTAAATAAAGCATTTAAAATGCAAGCAGAAACTGTTAAAATAGAAAATAGTGTTGGAATGATAACAAAAGAAAGTGCAGTTCCATATCCTCCTGGCATTAGCATAATTTCGCCTGGAGAAGTTATTACACAAGAAATAATTGATTACTTGATATTCTGTAAGAAAAACGGTATGCAAGTAAATGGACTTAAAGATAAAAATATTGAAAACATAGATATAGTGATAGAATAGTGAAATGGAGTGGAAGTTTTGAAAGGAAAACTTATTATAATTGAGAGTGGAACTGATTCTAGTGGAAAAGCGACACAGACAAGGAAACTGTTTGAAAGATTGAATAAAGAACAAATAAACCTAAAAAAAATAGCTTTTCCTGATTATGAATCAGAGTCATCTTCTCTTGTGAAGATGTATTTGAGAGGTGATTTCGGGAAAAATCCTTCTGATGTAGATCCATATGTAGCGTCGACTTTTTTTGCTGCTGATAGATATGCATCATTTAAAACTAAGTGGGATGGATTTTACAATTCAGGAGGACTTATTTTAGCTGATAGATATACAACTTCAAACATGATACATCAAGCATCTAAGATGAAAGTTTCAGAAAGGGAAAAATATCTTGATTGGTTGTATGATTTTGAATATAATATGTACAAAATTCCAAAGCCAGACTTAGTTTTATTTTTGGACATGCCTGTTGAAAAAAGTTTTGAGCTTATGAAAAACAGAAAAAATGAAATAACTGGTGAAGATAAGAAAGATATTCACGAGTCGAATTACGAATATCTAAAAGAATGTTACAACACAGGAATTGAGATAGCAAATAAATACAACTGGAAAATAATCGAATGTGTACAGAATAATAAACTTAGAACAATCGAAGACATACATGAGGAAATATATTCTTGCGTAAAAGAAATGTTATAATGTTTATTATGAGAAGCGTATATGAAGAAAAACGGAGTTTTTCACGCTTCGAACCAAGTAGGAAACTTTGATAACGAAAATTTTAGGAATGAGGAAGTAAAAGATGTATTTTGATGGGATTATAGGTCAAGATTTTGCAAAAAAATATTTAATAAATTCAATAAAAACACAAAAATTAAATAGTTCATATCTATTTGAAGGAATAGATGGAATAGGGAAAAAGAAGACAGCGTTAGAATTTTCGAAGATTTTGCTTGAGGTAGAAAATCCGCAAAATAGTTCTGATTTTAATGATATTTTTCCAGAAGGTCAAAGTGTAAAGATTGAACAAATAAGAAAATTAGAAAGTGACATAGTATTAAAACCTAGAGGAAATTATAAAATATATATTATCAATGATGCTCAAAAAATGACTCATCAAGCACAAAATGCACTTTTGAAAACACTAGAAGAGCCACCAAGTTACGCTGTCATCATACTTATTTCTAACAATAAGAATGCACTCTTAGAAACGATTGTATCTCGTTGTGACAGTATAAAATTTAGTCCTATTTCTAAAAATGATACAATTGAATTTTTAAAATCTAAATTCATTGATGAAAATAAATCGAAAGTTTTGGCGTCTTTTGCTTCTGGAAGTTTGCAAAGAGCGTTAGATCTTGCTGAAAATGAAGAATTTAGTGAGATGAGAAGGATATTAGATGAAAATTTAAAGATAATATTTAACAAAGATGTTGTTAGCATTATGGAATTAGCAAATAATTTGACAAAATACAAGAACAAAATCTACGATTTTTTAGATATTATGTTAAATTATTTTAGAGATGTAGCTTTTTTAAAAGAAGGAATGGAAGAATCTATGATAATCAATGTAGATAAAATCTTCGAAATAAAAAAATATATGAGCTTGCTTAGTTATTCGCAAATTTCTAAAATTATTGTTATAATAGAAGATACAAAGAAAAATTTCGACAGTAACTGTAATTTCAATTTAAATTTACAAGTTATGTTTCTTAACATATATGAGGTGATTAAATGATTAAAATAGTAGGAGTAAGATTCAAAAAATCAGGAAAAATTTATTATTTTGACCCAAAAGATTTAGAAATAAAAAATAATGATAACGTTATAGTAGAAACAATAAGAGGTGTTGAATATGGAAAAGTAGTCCTTGAGAACAAGGAAATAGACGAAACCGAATTCACTGCACATATTAAAGAAATAATGAGAGTAGCAACCAAAGAAGATGAAGAAGTTTATTTGCAAAATAAAGAAAAAGCAAAGGAATCATTTAAAATTTGCGAACAAAAAATACAAGAACATGGACTAGGAATGTTTCTTGTTGATTGTGAGTATACGTTTGATAGAAATAAGTTGATATTTTATTTTACAGCAGATGGTAGAGTAGATTTCAGAGAGCTTGTAAAAGATTTGGCGTTGATTTTTAGGACGAGAATAGAACTTAGACAAATTGGAGTGAGAGATGAAGCTAAAACAATGGGAGGCCTTGGACCTTGCGGAAGAAAACTTTGCTGTTCATCTTGGCTTGGAGATTTCCAACCAGTATCTATAAAAATGGCAAAGGATCAAAATTTATCTTTAAATCCAACAAAAATTTCAGGAATATG
>JAISUA010000089.1 GCA_031272305.1 Clostridioides sp. | reverse complement strand
CCAAGTAGGAAACTTCGATAACGAAAATCAAAGATTTTCTATCTCAGTTTTGTCAAGATTTGCAACATTGATTTTAATATAAGTTCTTGCAAGTCTTATTAGGAGGTGATTGATATAGCTAAGATATGGTTTTTTATGATAGTAATAGGTATTGTAGGAGCGTTAGTAACTGGAAATGCTCTAGAGCTTAGCAATGTTATTATGTCAGAGGCTTCAAATGGTATAACTTTTGCTATAAACATTGCAGGAGTGATGGCGTTGTGGATGGGTCTTATGAATATTGCAAAAGAGTCTGGACTTATACAGAAAATAGGAAATAAAATGAGTAAGATTTTGAGGGTTTTATTTCCAAATATACCGAATGGACATCCAGCGATGGATTATATAATTATGAATATAACTATGAATATGTTTGGTGCAGGTAATGGAGCGACTGCA
Source organism: Clostridioides sp. (assembly GCA_031272305.1). Lineage (GTDB taxonomy): Bacteria > Bacillota > Clostridia > Peptostreptococcales > Peptostreptococcaceae > Metaclostridioides. The sequence continues at coordinate 2,066 of JAISUA010000089.1, read as the reverse complement.
TTTGGTATAAAAGCTATGGATGAGTTGCAAAATTTGAATCGAAATAAAAATACTGCTACAAATGATATGATTATGTTTTTGGTTGTGAACATCTCCTCAGTGCAGATTGTTCCGTTTACTATGATTAAATTGAGAATGGATATGGGTTCATCGAATCCAAGCGAAATAATAATCACAACTATACTTGCAACGCTTGTATCAACTGTAGTTGCTATTGTAAGTTGCAAATTTTTCGAAAAAAATAAGAGATAGAAAAAGAAATCATTAAGTGAAAATGGGGGATGCCAGTGGAGGTTTTATCAAACACATTGATTCCAATAATTATTTTTGTTATTGTGTGTTATGGAAAATATAAAAAAGTCGATATATTTGATAGTTTCGTTAGAGGTTCAATAGAAGGATTAAAAGCTACTTGGGATATTTTGCCGTACATAATTGGGATTTTTCTAGCGATAGGTGTTTTTAAAGCAGGCAAAGGAATCTATATGTTAGAGTGGATTTTTTCACCTATAGCAAGAATTATGAGTATACCTAAAGAACTCATAGGACTTATTATCATCAAACCGATATCTGGAAGTGGAGCGTTGGCAATGTATAGCGAACTTGCAAATAGAGTCGGAATAGATACGTTGGTTGAGAAAATGGCAGCTACGATTGTTGGAGCATCAGAGACGATTTTTTATACTATGGCGATATATTATGGCAGAGTAAAAATAAAAAATACAAGACATACACTTGTATGTGCGTTGACTTGTCATTTGTTTGGAGTAATAGCAGCAGTATTTTTATGCTATATGATATTTTAATGGAAGTTGTATAAGAAAAGGAAATCCCTTATAATGTTAGTTAGCAAATAAAATATTAACGTAAATGAGATTTTCATGACTAAGCATACAACAATCAAACGAATTTTTGAAACAAACATTTCTAAAAGTACAACTAATATAAATTGCAACATTAAATTGTATTTTACAAGTATATAAAGGAAATAAATAGTTTAATGTAATAAATAAAAAAATAATGTGGTAATTTATGGTGTTCATATAAAAATGAATTTTTGTATGAATACATTAAAAATTGAATGTGATAAACTTAAAACATATAAAAGGAAAAGGGGTGTTTTAAGTATGAAAACAAAAAAAGCAAAGTTAATTTCAAAGATAGTAGCATATAGTATGGCGATTATTTCTATATTCTATACGATATCGCCTTATGCTGAAACAATTAGTTACCAACAAAGATTGGATGTTGTTTTACGGAAAATTGATGTGGAAAGAAGCAAGACAGGTGAAGCATCTGCTGAAAGTATGGAAGAATTGGATAATATATTGTCAGGGATAAGAGTACCGAGAGAAACACGAGGTTTTGGACAAGAACATAATTTGGGAGGTGGATGGAGAGCAAGAGTTGATAGACCGAGACATGGTGCTGGTCAAGCTAAACCTCATGTTCATGTGTATAAAGGCAATGTTAATGGAGTTGAAAATTGTGATGGAACTGAGTCTCATGGACATGGAAAGAGTCTTGAAGAAGTAGGTGTTCCTCGAAAAGTTAGGGATAAGGCAAGATCTCTTCCTGATTATAAAAAAGGAAAAGAAGAGATAAAAAAAATGCAAAAAGCTAAAAAACAAATCAGAGCTAAAAAATTAAATTTAAGAAATAATAAAGATTTAAAAATAGCAATAGGAATAACAGTAGCTATTTTAGGTTATTTATTATTTAAACTTATTGAAACAGCTGCATGGGCTTTTGTTCTTTTAGCTATATAGGATGTGGTTATATGAAACATAATTATTTATTAAGATTAGAATTTAATAAGAAAAATCATCTTATTTTTAAAATACTAGAAGATGTAGAAACACATTTTCTAACAGTGGGATATTTAGTAGTTGAAGATTGTAGGAGAAAAGATGAATTAGAAGATTTACAATTTTTAGAACGAACTTATTGTAAAGATAAAAGAGAAGGGGATGATTTTAAAAATTTATTTATTTCAACAATATATACATTAAAAAAATTAGATAAATATGAAAAGGATTGTTTGTCATTATTTGCAAAAACTTTAA
>JAISUA010000023.1 GCA_031272305.1 Clostridioides sp. | reverse complement strand
CTTCTTTTATGCTTAGTTTTTTGCATTTTAAATATACAATCGGAATCAAAGCTATCCCAAATTCAGTAAACAAAAGTCCTGGTATGATAGCTATAGATTGAACATATGAACCTAAAAACACAAAAAATAACATAGAAATTACGAAAACTATTAATCCATCTTTTAATTTAAGTGATTTTTTTTCAACATTTACTTTTTCTTCATTCATTTTTCTTCCCCCTTATATAATAACTTTGTATTTTTTTAAATTTTTCAAGTCTAACGAAAAGTAAAATAGAAAATCTGCTATTTTCGTCATTGAACTTTCATAATTGCTTTGATGTTTGAAAACTTACCTTTTCAATATATTGATTACTCATAAAAATACTTGACTTTTACACATTATTCTCACTAAGATTATGGATTTTGTAATCCTCTATAGCTACTTTTAATTTTTGACTTAGTTGTTGTGTTTTAATCATATTTATCTTTTCTTGTCTGCTTAATTTTTTTATATGATACTCCAGTTTCATAGCTTTGCTTTTAGAATCAGAAACAAATACAATTTCTAATTTTTTAAATCCTTTTGCTTTTGTATATTTAGAATTTATTCCGAGTCTATGCTCATTCAACCTTCTCTTTATGTCAACAGTATATCCTGTATACAGAGTATCATCTTTGCAGCTAATTATATATGTAAAAAACATTTTCCCTCCTATTATATCAAATATATCAAATAGTTTATCCTATATAAACTATAATCTCTTCTTATATATGTCATTTTATGTATCATTTAGATATCATTCATATATCATCTATATATCATTTTTTTCTTAATTATATCAACATCATATGTTATATAGTTGCTTTTTACAACTAATTATATTATATAAAACTTTTTCCTACTAATATATTAAGATTATAACACACCTTTAGAATCATTTCAAAATAAAAAACAGATTCCTCTTTTCGTCAGTGATATAAATTTACACAAAATATTTACACTGTCTCGTCAGAATCTGTTTTTATTTTTATTTAATATTTCTTTTTTTTATGTTTTTTATGTTTTATGCCTCTTTTACCTTCCCTTTTTTATGTTTTTCATCTTTCTTTTACATTTCTTTTTTATGTTTTTTTATTAGATTTTTTATGTTTTCTTTATTTTATGTTTTCTTTATTAGATTTCTTATATTTTCTTTTTATATTTATTTTTTTATGTTTCCTTTTTTCATGTTTCTTTTTATTTAATTGTTTTTTTGTTATTTTTTTGTTTTGTGTTCAATAATTCTTGCTGGAATACCAACTGCAGTGCAATCATCTTCTACATCTTTAAGTACTACTGAATTCGCACCTATTTTTACATTGTTTCCAATATAAATAGGACCTAAAAGTTTTGCACCTGAACCTATGAAAACATCATTTCCTACAGTAGGATGTCTTTTTCCAGTATCTTTTCCTGTACCACCTAAAGTTGTTCCGTGATATATAGTTACTCTATCTCCAACTTCTGCAGTTTCTCCTATTACAACACCCATTCCATGGTCAATGAGTATCGAATCACCAAGAGTAGCTCCTGGATGTATCTCTATACCTGTAAAAAATCTTGCTAATTGAGATATCAATCTTGCTATGAATCTTCTGTTTTTTTTGTAAAACCAATGTGAAATCCTATGTGCTATCCGTGCATGTATAGATGGATATAGTAAAAAAACTTCAAATTTACCTGTAGAAGCAGGATCATTCTCCATTATATATTTTATATCTTTTCTAATCATATCAAACACAAAACCAACTCCTATACCAATTATTCTAATCCTTATTTATTCTATTATTCCCATAGATATATATTTATCTATTCCATCTGCTGCAACAGTAGCTATTTTTTTATTAGGATATTTTTTAGCTATCTCAAGTGCTGCAAAAATATTTGCTCCTGATGAAATTCCAACTAATATACCTTCTTTTAATCCAAGTGTTCTAACTGTTTCAAAAGCATCTTTATCTGATACTGTAAGTATCTCGTCTACCAAATCTCCGTTGTAGTTTTTAGGAACAAAATTTGCACCTATACCTTGTATTTTATGTGGTCCAAAAGTACCTTTTGATATTAATGGTGAGGTTTCTGGTTCTACACCAATTACTTTTACATTCGGATTTTTTTCTTTTAAATATTTTGCTACACCTGATAATATGCCTGCTGTACCTATTCCTGCTACGAAAATATCTACGTCTGGTAAATCTTCATAAATTTCCACTGCAGTTGTATTGTAGTGAATCAAAGGATTGTCTGGATTTTCGAATTGTTTAAGTGATTTGTATTCAGGATTTTGTGTAAGGATTTCCTCTGCTTTCGATACTGCACCTTCCATCCCTGTTTTTCCTTCTGTTAAAATTAACTCAGCTCCATATGCTTTCATCAAAGCTCTTCTTTCAATACTCATTGTCTCTGGCATAACAATAAGTACTTTGTAGCCTTTTGATGCTCCTACCATAGAAAGAGCTATTCCTGTGTTTCCACTTGTAGCTTCAACTAAAACATCTCCTTTTTTTATTTCTCCACTTTTTTCAAGACCTTCCAACATTCCAAGTACAGCTCTATCTTTTACGCTTCCTCCTGGATTTGTCTTTTCAAGTTTTACAAAGACGTTTTCATTTAAATTGCTTAAATTGTAAAACGGAGTCTTTCCTATAAGTTCAATAACATTTTTGTAAATCATAATATCTTTCCTCCCAATTTTTAAACTAAATTTTTTAAAATTTAATACATAATAATTAATTCATATTAATTAATTCATATCAATTAATTCCTCTCTATTGATTAATATTAATTTATAATCGTCTTTATATTATATTATATTCTGTTCAAATTTTATCGTTACTATTTTTTATCAAAATGATAACATACTTATTATAATACTATCAATTTGATAATGCAATAGTTTATTTAAAATTTCTAGTTTAATATTTTTGAATTAAAATAAGCTGATGAATTTGCTTTTAGATCCATTATCTTATTTCATTACTTTGTGTGAAATAAAATTTCAAATCAAATCTTTCAAACAATATTCATCAGCTTCTAATTAATTTTTATTTGTAGTTTTTAATACATCGCTTATTATTTTTCCATCGCTAAGTGTTATTACTCTATCTGCTGTCTGAGCTATTTCGTCGTTATGTGTGATCATTACAAGTGTTTGATTGAAATCTCTAACACACATTTGCAAGATTTCCATAACTTCTTTTGTTGTTTTGGAGTCCAAGTTTCCTGTTGGCTCATCTGCAAATATTACAGATGGTTTGTTTGACAAAGCTCTTGCTATCGCTACTCTTTGTTGTTGTCCTCCAGAAAGTTCATTAGGATATTTTTTCACTTGTGACTTAAGGCCAAGTTTTTCGATTAATTCATTGATATAGGCTTTGTCCTCTTTTTTGCCGTCAAGTGACACTGGAAGTATGATGTTGTCGTAAACATTTAACACTGGAATCAAGTTGTAGCTTTGAAATATAAATCCAAACTCTTGACGTCTGATTTGTGATAGTTTGTCATCGTTCAATGTGTATATGTCCATATCATCTAGATAGACGTTTCCTGATGTTGGCTTATCAAGACCTGCTACACAGTGCAAGAATGTACTTTTTCCTGAACCACTTGCTCCTATGATTGAAGTAAATTGTTCTGGCTCTATTTCTAAACTGATACCATCTAGTGCGTGTACTTCACTTTCTTCTTTTCCATATATTTTTCGTAGATTGTTGATTTTTAATTTCTTCATTTGTATCCTCTCTCTTTTCTAAAATTATTCATATTATATTTTAGCTATTCACATTTTGCTGTCATTTCAATTATATTCTTAGATTTCATTTTATAAAATGGAACATAGGTTGCTACTAATCCTATCAATATATTCAAAACCAATATCTCTATATACAATTTGTAATCGATGAAAAATTTAGGATCAATAAGATCCAATTTCATCTTATTAAATATATGCACCTGCAGTGCAATTGAAGCTATTATTTTTATATTTTGATTGCTTCAACTTAACTCTATCTTTATAGCTATAATCTTTAGTTAAACTGTAACTACATTATAATATTTCTATAAAAAAAATACAACTACTTTGGTAGAAAAGGGTTAAAATGTTGTAGAAAAAGTCTTGTATAAATTTTTCTACAATATTTTTTAATAGAATATTGTACATCATTTTAGTATGTAATAAAATGATAATAAATAAAGTAAAAAAAATCCTAAAGTTAATAAGTTTAGGATTTTTTCGCTCTAACCTTTTTCTATATTTAGACACGCTATTTTTTATACGTTCAAACTCAGTAATTTATATACATTATCACTCAATGTTTTTTATATATTCACACTAACTAATTTTTTATATATTCCACCATTCTTCACAAGTTCATCTGCTCTACCTTCTTCAACCACTTTTCCATTATCAAATACATATATCATATCAGCATCCTGTATTGTAGACATCCTATGTGCAATCACAATCACTATCTTATCATCTGCATATTGATAAATATTTTCTAAAATCTTTTGCTGTGAAATATTGTCTAGTGCTGATGTTGCTTCATCTAGTATCAAGACTTTATTGTCACTTGCAAGTGCTCTTGCAAGTGCTATACGCTGTTTTTGACCTCCAGATATTTTCGCACCTTTTTCGCCAATTACAGTATCAAGTCCATCTTCCAACGAGTATATAAATTTGTCTAGATCAACTATCTCACAAATTTTTTCTAATGATACACTATTTTTATTAGAATCTACTATTATATTGTTTCTTATTGTGTCATCAAACATAAGCAAATCCTGTGTCACTACTGTTATATTTTTTCTAAGTGATTTCAAATTTATATCTTTGATATTTATTCCATCTATAGATATTTCGCCTCTATCTACATCCCAAAATCTATACAACAAATTAATGATGGTTGATTTTCCAC
>JAISUA010000212.1 GCA_031272305.1 Clostridioides sp. | reverse complement strand
TTAGATAGTTTGATATCGTATCGCTCCAGTTTGGCAAAAATTTAAATGGAGATATATCATTTTCACACCAAAGCTTGTACACGATTTTATCTTCTCTATAGCCTCTAGCTGAACATACTCCACAATATCTACCACATACAAAACTAAGTGCCAATGATAAATCATCAAAAAAATCAACGATATTTTCTGTTCTAAAAAGTTTGTTATCTTTTCTTTGTATTCTAGCTATATGAGTGATTATAGTTCCATTTTTTGATTTTAAATCTTCATACATTTCTTTTCTGAAATCTTCTCTTTTATCAATTGTTACTATATAATCATTTATCTCAAACTTCATTCTTCCTGCAAATAACACATCGTTTTTTCTAATCAAACTTCCTGCGAATTTGTTGAAATTAACGATGCAAAAATCAATGTACTCTACCATTGAATTTTTCGACTTCAAAAATTTATTATTGATAAATCCTGATACAGAATATTTGTTGAAAATATTTATAGTGACAGAAGCCATTTTGTAGCCGTGAACATCGATAATTGCCTTGTCAAAATCAAGATTTAAGTTTATATCGTTAAATATAGATGTTTCTGATGTTTGTATTTCTTCACTGTATAATATATCTGCCTCAAAACAAATAGAAACAGGAGGCTTCATATTGAAATAAAGCACTCCGTTGCACTTGTATTTTTTATCTATATACAACGAAAATCTTCCCTTGTATATTATAATATCTTCATTTATTTTATATTTATAGATGTCAGTTACTTCTTCTCTTCTAGATAAATTCATAATTTAAGTTCACCCTTATTTTTATCTTTGTGTTTAGTAGCTAAAAAATTTTTATTTTTCTTCTTTGTTATTTGCAAGAACATCTCTATTCAAAGTTTGTATTAGATTTTCATAAGCAAAATCTATAATCTTATCACAGTGTTGTTTATCTATTCTTATATCTGAACAAAGAAATGACTCATATTTTTTGTTGAGTTCTATCATTGCAGCTTGCACATAAGGTTTGCCTATGTTTTCTTCACTTGCATCTTCTCTTCCTTTTTCAAATCCAATGATTATATTTGCAGCATTCATTGCTCCACAAAGAGAACCTATTCCACATCCTCCTCCAAGGCCTGTACCTATTTTTACAGGAATATCTTTGTTATATTCTTCATTGTAGGCTTTTATAATAGACTCTGCACAATTATATCCTTCTTCATGAAATTTTGACGCTTTTATCATTTTTCTACTCTCCTAAATTTATATTTTTTATACTAAATCATTATTTAGATATTAGTTTTAAATCTATTCCATATTTTTTCTTAATTTCTTCAATTTCTGTTGAATGTTTGTCCATGATTTCAGTGTAAGTACGCTTATCAATAGAAATTTCTACAACTTTAGAATTTGTATGCTTGAATGTTTTTCTTGCTTTTTTTTCTATATTATCAATTATACACTCAATTGATTTTGCTTTATTAGTAGCTCCACAATTTTTGCAATCACTTAGATAATAATCTCTAATTGTATTTTTTACTCTCATTCTCACAACTTCAACAAGTCCAAGTCTTGTGATTCCTAAAATTTCTGTTTTTCTTCTATCTTTCACTTCCAAAAATTCTTTTTCTAATGTTTCTAGTAGTTCTCTTTTATTTTTTCTTTTTTTCATATCAATGAAATCAATTAAGACCATTCCACCTATATCTCTTAATTTCAATTGATATGCTATTTCTTTTGCTGCCTCTATATTTGTTCTGAATGCTGTATCTTCAAGTGAACTTCCCTTTGTGAATTTACCTGAGTTGACATCGATTACTGTCATTGCTTCTGTTTTTTCTATAACTATAAAACCTCCACTTTTCAACCAAACATTTTTAGAAATAAGTTTTTTAATTTGTTTTTCTACACCATAAAGATTGAAAATATCGTCATTTTTTTCTAAAAAAAGTTTATCTAAATAACTTCTATCTATTTTTTTGAATTTTTGTCTTAATTCTTCGTAAAACTCTTCATCATCGCAAATTATCATATCTACATCGTCATCAAATTTCTCATCGATGTATCTAATAGCAGAACTTTCACTTTGATAAATCAACTTTGGTCCTATTCCTAATTTGAATTCCTTCAAAATATTTCTATATTTGTCCATAAGATTTTTTATTTCTTCTTCAAACTCTTCTTGAGTGGCTTCTATAGCTTCAGTTCTAATAACAAAACCTCCAAATTTTGCATAGATGTTTTTTTTGCTTTCTTCATCATAGAAAATATCTTTATAAAAAATATCTTTGGTGAATTTTTTTTCTATATTTTTGTTTCTTCTATTGATTTCATCTAATTTTTCTGTACAATTTATTTTTTGTTGCTCTTGTTTGTTATTTTTATCTAGTTTTTCTGTAGAATTTATTTTTTCTTGCTCTTGTTTGTTATTTTTATCTAGTTTTTCTGTAGAATTTATTTTTTGTTGCTCTTGTTTATTATTTTCATCTTGTTGTTCTTTATAAGATTCTATTTCATCTTTTAATATTTCTACAAATGCTGTTTCAAATAAATTTTTCAGTCTTTGAATTTCACTTTTATCTTTTATTTTTTTTGAAATAGTAAGTCTATCATTAGAAGGTATATACACCAAAAACTTTCCAGAAATACTTATCTCTGTATTAAGCTTAGCATTTTTAGTTCCTATATCCTCTTTTGCAATCTGCACAAGAATATCGTCGCCTTGATGTATCTTGACTTTTTCTAAATTCATTTCTTTTTTTTGATTCTTTTGTATATCTATTTCATTATCTACTGTTTGACGTGTTATTACTCTAATGTCGCTTGGAAGTCGCAAGTATGCTTCTTCTTTATCTCCAATATCAACAAAACAGGCATCTATTCCATCCAATTTTTTACGGACAATTCCTCTATATACATTTGAAATATTTTTTTTTGATTTTTTTGTGTCAATAAGCAGTTCTGAAAGTTTCTCATCTTCCAGAACTGCTGTCTTTTGACTTAAAACAGTTGTTTCCACAATAATTTTTTTCAATTTTTAACTCTCCAACTTTCTCTTTTTTAAAAAGGTGTTTCTATTTCTCCATCTACGCAAACATATAGATCTCTTCTTAGAATATCAACATCAAGTGGATCCATTTCTATTCCAAACAATTCTAAAATTATAGGTATAAATAAATTTGTATTTAAATTTTTCTTAGAACCAGTTGCTAAAACAGCTACTAAGACAAGTTTATCTTCTTCTACATTTATCATATCAAAAGTTCTAATAAGAGGTCTAATATCTACTTCTATAATATTTCCTTTTTTGTTCTTCTTTTCTACGAAAAAGTTCGGTTTGTTCATAAAATCAACAATCTTGCCTTTGACAAACTCTTTACTCAAAGCTCTTTTTAATTCTATAGTAAAAATATACTCACCATAATCAATAATTGATGAAAGTGAAGGTGTTTCATTTGTTATTTCTATAGCTTTTGTAAATTGAATTCCAGCAGGAAGTTGTTTTGAAATTTGTTCAATGAATTCTTCTGGAGTAATATCATCTTTAATTTCTATGTCGACGTATTCTCCTTGACTTTCAGTTCCAAGAGCAAGAGCATTTCCATAACTCATCTTAGGATGAGGATTGAACCCTTCAGAATAGGCTAAATCTATTCCTGCTCTTCTGAAGGCTCTCTGTAACAGTCTTTGTAAATCAAGATGAGATATAAAAATCATATCTCCTTCTTTTTTAAATTTTGCTCGAATGATTTTTCCCATTTAGCACAACCCCTTCCCTATATCAGTTGTATTTACACCACAAGCATTGCAATTTTTTCTACAATCATAAGTGATTTCAGATTTTTTTGCTTTTTCATTTTCTCTTATCAAGAATTCTTTGGATACTCCTACATCAATATGGTCCCAAGGAAGAACTTCTTCATAATCTCTAACTCTATAAGCATAAAAATCTATACTTAGATTATTTTTTTCCATAGCATCTTTCCATATTTCAAAATCAAAATACTCTGACCATCCATCAAATTTTGCTCCATTTTTAAAAGCATCTAATATTACTTTTCCAAGTCTTCTGTCACCTCTTGCAAATACTGCTTCAAGCAAACTTGTAAGATCGTCATGATATTTATATTTTATATTTTTGTTTTTTAATTTTTCTACTAAATATCTTTGTTTTTTGATTACGTCCTCGTTTCTGTCCTGTGCAACCCATTGGAATGGTGTGAATGGCTTAGGAACAAATGTAGACGTACTCACTGTAACAGAGAATTTTGATTTTAATTTTCCTTCGTGAACATTTCTATAGATATTTATAACATCGTATGCAAGAGATTTTATTCCATCTAAGTCTTCATATGTTTCTGTAGGAAGACCTATCATAAAATATAATTTTACACTGTTCCATCCCATTTCAAATGCCTTTGATACAGCACTTTCAAGGTCATTTTCACTTACTCCTTTGTTTATAACATCTCTAAGTCTTTGAGTGCCTGCTTCTGGTGCGAAAGTAAGTGATGATTTTCTAACTTGTTGAATCTTATCTGCAAGTTCCATAGAAAAATTATCTAATCTAAGCGAAGGAAGTGAAATTCCTATATTTTTCTTAGCATATTCTTCTACTAACATATCTGTAAGTTCAAGTATTTTTGAATAATCACTTGTACTCAAAGAAGAAAGTGAAATTTCATCATATCCTGTATTTTTTATCAAATCATCAAGCAATTCTTTTAATCTTGCTATTGATTTTTCCCTAATTGGTCGATAAATTATACCTGCTTGACAAAATCTACATCCTCTCGTACATCCTCTAAAAATTTCAAGCACAATTCTATCGTGTACAGTATCTATATAAGGTATTACTATTTTTCTTGGATATTCTACTTCGTCCATTTCTCTGATAATAGTTTTCTTAGGTCTTTGAGGAATATTTTCTTTGTTTGGCACAACTTCTTTAACTATTCCATCTTCATTGTATGATACATCATAAAATTTAGGAATGTACACACCTTCTATATTCGCTATTTGTAGAAGAAATTCATCCCTTAAATTAATTGAAATATCATCTTCATTGCAAATATTTTTATCCTCTATAACACTTTTTTCTTTGCAAGTATTTTCATCCTCTATAACACTTTTTTCTTTGCAAATATTTTCGTTATCTATTAATTTAGTTTGACTTTGTGCATAATTTGAATTTGCATAGTCTTTAGATAAAATTTTTTCTTTCCATTTTTTATATTCTTCTAGAATTTTTATAGTTACATATTCTCCTTCGCCAAGCACCACTATATCCACAAAATCTGCTATAGGCTCACAGTTATATGCACAAGGTCCTCCCACCATTACAAATGGTTCATCAAGTTTTCTATCACTGCTAAGCAAACTAACATCTGCTAAATCCAACATATTAAGTATATTTGAATAAGAAAGTTCGTATTGAAGCGTAAATCCTAAAAAGTCAAAATTTCTAACTTTTTGTCTTGACTCAAGAGCAAATAATTTTATATCATTTTCTCTCATCTTTTCTTCCATATCTGGTGCTGGTGCAAATACTCTTTCACAGTAAATATTTTCGTTTTTGTTCAAAACATCATATAATATATGACTTCCAAGATGACTCATTCCAACATCATATATATCTGGAAAACAAAGACCATATCTTATATATTCTTTATTTTCTATATCTTTATGAATAGAATTTACTTCATTTCCTATATATCTTGAAGGTTTATTTACCTTTTTTAATATCTTTTTTAAATCTACTCTATCGTTTGTAAAAATTTCATTTTGCATTTAAATATTTTTCCTCCAAATTATTTTTCATCTGTTTACAAAACTTCATACTACATTATAACATTTTTTTTTATAAAATCATTATTTTATTAAAATCTTGTATTATATAAGTATATTATGTTATTATATTTCTATACAAATCAACTTATGATGAGAACTAAATTTTCGTTAAAAAATAAAAATTTACGTTCGAACCAAGTAATGAAGTTCGACTCCGAAAATCACAGATTTTCTGTCTACTTCTTTCAAGACTTTCTACTTTTTATTGAAGATAACTTCCTGAAAGTCTTATCAACCACATTTTAAGTTTAATTAATAATTTTTTGGGTATTATTTATATGTTATTATAAATTATACTTTTTAATAAAAATTAAGAAATATTAGGAGGAAAAAATGAACAATACTTTTGAAATCAAAAAAGATGTTTACTATGTTGGCGTAAATGATAAAGACTTAGAAATATTCGATATAATTATGCCTACAAAATATGGAACAACTTATAATTCATATCTTATCAAAGACGAAAAAATCGTTCTTTTTGACACAGTAAAAGAAAACTTCAAAGATGAATTTTTTAATAATTTAAAAGAAGTTACAGATATTTCTGCTATAGATTATGTAGTAGTTCATCATACCGAACCAGATCATTCAGGTGCTTTGAAATACCTACTTGAAATAAATCCTGAAATAGAAGTTATTTGCACAAAAGCTGCCAAAACTTATTTAGATGGACAAATAAACAAAGAATTCAAATTCCATATTATAAAAGACGGCGAAGTAATTAATATAGGTAAAAGAAACCTTAAATTCTTAGCTACACCTTATTTAAACTGGGTAGATAAAATGTTTACTTATGTTGAAGAAGATGGAGTATTATTCACATGTGATGCATTTGGAACTCATTACGCATCTACTGATGCTG
>JAISUA010000193.1 GCA_031272305.1 Clostridioides sp. | reverse complement strand
AATGGATAAAAAATAAATAGCTTAGTTATTGTTTAATAAACAAAAGCTAAGTTATTTATAAATAAAGGCTAAACTGCTTATAAACAAAAGCTCAGTTATTTATAAATAAATGCTAAATTGCTTATAAACAAAATCTCCATAATATTTTTTTCATAAAATTGTAATTCACTAATGATTATTCTTCGCAAATATTATAAAATATATATATGATTATTTATGGAGGTATTAATTTGGATTTATATGATGCAATCGAATATAGAAAATCTACTAGAAGATTTTCTACAAAAAAACTCAAGCCACAACTTATGAACAATGTCAAAGCAATATGCAAAGAATTTACTTGTATAGATGGATATTCAAATATAAAAGCACATATCATAGAAAGAGGCCATATGATTCACTTGCTTTTAGGAGGTAATTGCAAAGTCAAATCACCTCATTATATAGTGTTGTCAACTGACGAAGATGATGATTATCTTATGAATGCTGGATATTGTTGTGAAGATATAATACTTAGACTTACAACAATAGGTGTAGGAACTTGTATATTAGAAAGCAAATTAAGTGATAAACAAATGAATGAAATTCTAAAGGAAGAGCAAATGTACGTCGATTTATGTGACTCTCACGAAAATTCTGATGAGTTTAGACTTGATATTTTTGAAAAAGAAGAAAAAGTTCAAGAGAGAGCAGTAATATTGATTGCTCTTGGTTATCCTGAAAAAGGAGAGGAATTATTTAGAACGAGTGAAGATACAAGCGAAAGGAAACCTCTGAAAAATATTTCGAAAGGTTTTCAAAAAGATATTCAATGGATAGAGATTTTAGAAAGAACAGGACTTGCTCCATCTTATAAAAATCTGCAGCCATGGTTTTTTCTAAAGGGAAAAGATAGTGATTATATACACATATATGAAAAAAATCAAAACAAAAAGTATCAAGAACTTTCAACTATAAGTATGGGTGCTATGCTCTGCAATTTAGATATCATATGCAAACGCTATAATATAGATATCAAATTCCAGAAGCTTGGCAAAAAAGATAGATTCGGAAAAAAATATTTTATAAGTACGAAAGTAAGTTACAATCCTAAAGAAGTTGAGAACAACTAAACAATAACAAGTAAACAATTTAAAGGATTGAAAAATGCATATTGCAATTTATATGCAAATTAAATGTTTATTTAAAGCATTGAAAATTTATAGTTTTAGTTTATATGCAAATTAAATGTTCATTTAAAGCATTGACAAATTAAATGTTTAATGGTTTAATAAATAGAGAAGTTTTTAAATAAAAATAAAAAATAAATAAAATTTTAATATAAAGTCTTTTAAACTAGTCCAGAGAGGCTGGGAAAGATATCTTGTACACGTTTAATACGTGGTTTTAGTGTGCAGATAAATCCTTTCAACTCTTTGCTGAAAGGATTTTTTTTAAAAATGCATACTAAAAATCAAAGTTCTAGTAACTTTGAATCAAGCAAAAAGTTTTATAATGAAAATAGAAATTTTCATATCTGACTTTTAATGAGACTTTATGGCTTAGGAGGATAAAATGAAAACTGGTAAAGAAAAACTTATAGTTGCTATTGACACTGATAATTTAGAAAGTGCAAAAAAATTAGTTGATGAACTTGAAAATAGTGCAGATATTTTTAAGGTTGGTTTGGAGCAATATATAGAAAGTAGAGGTCAGTTGGTTGATTATCTAAAGTCAAAGAATAAAAAAATATTTTTAGATTTGAAATTCCACGATATTCCAAATACTATGCAAAGTGCTATAAGAGCAGGTGTAAGGGATAGAGTATGGATGATGACTATACACGTTTCAGATTTAGAAGGAATGAAACTATGTGCTAAGGCAGCAAAAGAAGAAGCAGAAAAATACGGAATCGAAAAACCTCTTATAATTGCTGTGACAGTTCTTACATCTATGAGCGATAAAGATTTAGAAGATATAGGATGTATGCCAAATACTACTGAACTTGCAATAAAAAGAGCGAAATTAGCAAAAGAAGCAGGAATTGATGGAATTGTATGTTCAGCTAAAGAAGTAGATAAAATCTTAGAAGCAGTAGGAAAAGATTTTGTGGCAGTTTGTCCTGGAATCAGACCAAAGAGTGCAGAAGTAGGAGATCAAAAGAGGATTGTTACTCCAGCACAAGCTGTAGAAAATGGAGCAAGCTATCTTGTTGTAGGCAGACCAATTACAAGAGCAGAAAATCCAGATAAAGCAGCTAAGGATATTGTAGAAGAAATAAAAAATGCAATAAAATAAAAAATTTTAATTCTAGTCAAGTAAAGTTTAGACAAAAATATTGAAAGTATTAAGTAATAAAAAAGTATTGAAAGTATTAGTAATAAAAAAGTATTGAAAGTATTAGTAATAAAAAAGTATTGAAAGTATTAGTAATAAAAAACATTGATAGTATCAGTAATAAAAAGACACTGATACTATCAGTAATAAAAAGACACTGATACTATCAAGTAAAATAAATGACAGGATAAAGAAACAAAAACAAGCATGAGATGAAAAACGCAATGAACACGTTAAACGAATTAAATATAGATAAAT
>JAISUA010000127.1 GCA_031272305.1 Clostridioides sp. | reverse complement strand
TTCCTGAAAGTCTTATTATGAGAAGTGCAACAGAAAATAATTTTTATTATAAAATTTCTCTAAATATGGTATACTAATTTCAAATGCTATAGTATAATGATATTTAAAATAGAGTATTATATTAATAAGCGATATAATATACTTAAGATTAAGAATAACTAATTACAAAATTTGCATTCACAAATAATACTTACGTGATACAAATTATATAATAAAAACTTTTAGAGAAGGATGATTAGTATGTACAGATATGATGAATATGTAAATTTAACAAATGACCCAGAACTTCCAGAAGAAATTAGGAATAAGTGCGTAAGAATAATAAGTTTATCTGATAATTTAGAAGACATTATAGTTGTACACAGACTAAAATTATATGCTATAGAAGAAAAACATATAAAAAACATCTCAAAATAATGAGTTATTACTTAGGAGGTTTTTAAATGAATTATAAAGAATTAATACAAAAACAAAAATCAACAAGGGAATTTACTGATGAAATCATCGACAAACAAATGATAAATGAAATTGTAGATTACTCAACTAAATGTGATAAATTAATAGATAACATTGATATATCTATAGTATCATTAGTTGATAGCGAGGAAAACGTTTATAAGAAACTTTTTGGAATAGCAGGTTACAAAGGGAATATGATACAAGCACCAAATTATATAATACTACTTTCAGACAAAAAAGAACATTATCTAATAAATGCTGGTTTTATAGCAGAAAATTTAAGATTGAAAGCAACTGATTTAGAACTTGATTCTTGTTTTATAACTTTTAAAGATAGCGATGCTATAAAAAACGCTCTTAGTATTGATTCTTCTAAAGAAGTGACAGCTATCATAGCAATTGGACACAGAGAAGAATCTAATAAGAAAAAAATCATAAATCCTTCTAAAACAGGAGATAACTATTCTAAGTCAAATCTAGATTATGTAGCAAATGATACTTCTACAAGAGAAGGTATACCAAATTTAGTTTATTTAGATGAATGGGGAAATAATATTGAGATTGATACTTTAGGAGAAAGAGGTTTACTTGATGCGTTTACTTATATCAGACTTGCTCCTTCAACTTTAAACAGACAACCTTGGAAATTTATAATCGATGGCGAAAAAATCATCCTAACAATCAAAAACAACGACGAAAATGTAGACTATTATGAAGGTCAAATTGATATTGGAATTATTATGTTGTATTTACATCTAATTATCAATTCAACTCTTACAAAAACAATATGGTCATTCATGCCTTTAGAAAAAGATTACAAAATACCAAGTTGCTATAATTATGTAAGTCATTGTGTACTGTAATTTTTTGAAATTTAACTATAATAAATAAACAACTAAATATAAAAATAAGCTGATTGAATTGTTTTTTTAACAAGTAATCAGCTTATTTTTTTAGTTTTCTTCTGATTTTAATTTTGATATGTTTTTGATATGTTTTAATTTCGTTCTTATTTTAGTTTTCTTCTGATTTTAATTTCATTTCCATTCTTCTTTGAAGTCTAAGCTCTTTGATAACTACTATTATTGTAATTATCGTAGATGTTACATCAGCTATTGGTTGAGAGAACCAAACACCATCTAAACCAAATATTTTTGGAAGGAAAATCAAAAGTGGTATTAAAAGTATAACTTGTCTTAAAAGACTAAGAATCATTGATATTTTAGCTTTACCAATTGATTGAATAAATGTTCCTCCAACAATAGATATTCCTATTAAAAATAATCCTAATGTTATTTTTCTTATACCATTCACAGATATCGCCATAAGTTCTGGATCTCTATTAAAAATACCCAAAATAGGTTCTGGTGCTATTTGTACTGCTAAGAATCCTATAGTTAATATTGTTGTTGCTACACTCATAGAGGCTATCAATGTTCTTCTAACTCTGTCATATTGTTTAGCACCATAATTAAAACCAACAATAGGTTGTGAACCTTGATTTATTCCAAATATAGGCATCAAAAACATCATATTTATAGATACTATAGTTGTCATTGCTCCTATTGCCAAATCTCCACCATATATTCTAAGAGAGTGGTTCGATATAACTTGCACCAAACTTGCTGCAAGTTGCATGAAAAACGAAGCCATTCCTATAGCGAAAATCGTTTTAACTATTTTTGCATCCAATTTCATATTATTGAATTTGAAAGTTAAATTAGATTTTCCTGAAATATAATAATATGAAGTAAGTATCGCCGTTAAGCATTGAGAAATTATAGTAGCTAGTGCTGCTCCTCTTATTCCAAAATCGAATCTAAAGATAAAAATATAATCTAAAACTACATTTGTTAAACAGCCTACGATCATTATACTTGCTGAAATGATTGGTTTTCCATCTGCTCTTATTGAATGATTAAGCGAAAATGAAAGTAAACTTGCTGGTACTCCTATAAAAATTATACCTATATATTCTCTCGCATAATATATGGTTTGACTACTAGCTCCAAATATATAAAGAATCTGATCTTTAAATATCAAACCTATTATTGCAATAATTAAACCTATTATGATTGCTAAAGATGCTGCATTGCCTAATATTCTTTCTGCTCTTTCTCTATGTCCTTCACCAAGTCTAAGCGAAATATTTGTTGTAGCTCCTATTCCTACTAGCATTCCAAATGCCATAACAATAGTAATAATCGGCATCGTTATTCCAAGACCTGTCATAGCCATCGAACCGACATCTTTCATATTTCCAATAAATATTCTATCTACAACGTTATACAAACTGTTAACTAACATTCCTATTATCGCAGGAACTGAATACTTAAGCAATAATTTTCTAATTGGTTGAGTTCTTAACTCTTCCTGATGTTCCAAATTATTGTCCCCCTTTTTAATATTTTTTAAATTACATATATTTCTTAATAAGACTTGCAAGAAATTATATTAAAAACACTGTTACAAGTCTTGAAAAAACTGAGATAGAAAATCTATGATTTTCGTAATCGAAGTTTCCTACTTGGTTCGAAGTGCGAAAACATACATTTTTTTATAATATGAACTTCTCATAATAATTTTAAGAAAAAATTAACAAAAATATAATATTTTAAGAAATAATACTGTAATAAGAAAATACATCGCAAGTTTCTACGATGTATTGCCTAATAAATCATTATACTCCTTTTATCTCACTTTTTCAAGTGGAAAAATAAGAGTATAATGATTTTTATTTGATTTTTATTTATTTTTTATAATTTTTTTGTATTTTTTATATCTATTTTTTAAAATTTATATTTAATTTCTTAAATAATTTATTTTTTATTTACTTAACTTTTTACTTTCTTAATTTTAAAGAACGTTTTGTTTAAGATATTCATCAATAGCTGCTGCTGCTTTTCTACCAGCACCCATTGCAGATATTACTGTAGCTGCACCTGTAACAGCATCTCCACCAGCATATATTCCATCTATAGATGTAAGACCTTCTTCATCAGTAGCTACTATACATCCTTTTCTATTTACATCTAGACCTTTTGTAGTTGATGAAATAAGTGGATTAGGGCTTGTACCTAATGACATTATAACTGTATCAGCTTCAATTTCAAATTCTGAACCAGCTATTTCTTTTGGTCTTCTTCTTCCAGATTCATCTGGTTCTCCAAGTTCCATTTTTATACAAATCATACCTCTTACATTTCCTTGTTCATCAAGAAGTATTTCCTTAGGATTTGTCAATAAATTGAAAACTACTCCTTCTTCTTTTGCATGATGAACTTCTTCCACTCTTGCAGGAAGTTCTGCTTCACTTCTTCTATATACTATATAAGATTCTGATCCAAGTCTAAGTGCTGTTCTAGCAGCATCCATAGCAACATTACCACCACCAACAGTGATTACTCTTTTTCCTGATCTTACTGGTGTATCATAATCTTCTCTAAATGCTTTCATTAGGTTTACTCTTGTAAGATATTCGTTAGCAGAGAATACTCCGTTTCCGTTTTCTCCAGGTATACCCATAAATGATGGAAGTCCTGCTCCTGATCCAATGAATATAGCATCAAATCCTTCTTCCTCTTTTAATTGTTTAATAGTAAGTGTTCTACCTATTATAACATTAGTTTCTAAGTGTACTCCTAATTTTTTGATGTTTTCAATTTCAGGTTGTACTACTCCGCTTTTTGGTAGTCTGAATTCTGGGATACCATAAGTTAAAACTCCACCTGGTTCGTGCATAGCTTCAAATATTGTTACATCATAACCTTCTTTAGCTAAGTCACCAGCACAAGCAAGTCCTGCTGGTCCACTTCCTATTACAGCTACTTTTGCATTCTTCTTAGATTTTGTTTCTGATAAATTGATATTATTTTCTCTTGACCAGTCTGCTACAAATCTTTCTAATTTACCAATTGACACTGGTTCATTTTTTATACCTACAATACATTTACCTTCACATTGTGTTTCTTGTGGGCATACTCTTCCGCAAACTGCAGGAAGAGAACTATTTCTAGCAATAACTTTTGCTGCTCCTTCTATATCTCCTTCTTTTACTTTTGATATAAAATCAGGTATTTCTATAGAAACAGGACATCCTTCAACGCATCTTGGTTTTTTACAACCTAAACATCTCTTTGCTTCTTCTTTTGCTTCTTCTAAATTATATCCATAGCAAACTTCTTCAAAATTTGTTGCTCTAACTTTTGCATCTTGTTCTCTAACAGGAACTCTCTTATTATCTGCCATTATTTTGTCCCTCCTATATTACATTTGCAATCTTTTGAGTGAGAATTACCTCCGTCTTCAAGTTCAAGCATTTTTTTGCCTTCTTGAGTTTTGTACATAGTTTGTCTTCTCATAGCTTCATCAAAATTTACCAAGAATCCATCGAATTCTGGTCCATCAACACAAGCAAATTTTATTTCATCTCCGATACTTACTCTACAAGCACCACACATACCTGTACCATCAACCATAAGAGTATTCAAACTTACTACTGTAGGTATATTAAGTTGTTTTGTAAGTATACAAGCAAATTTCATCATTATCATAGGACCAATAACTATAGCATGATCATATGATTTTCCTTGATTCTCAACAAGATCAGTAAGCATAGCAGTGACCATACCTTTGAATCCATAAGAACCATCATCTGTACAAATATATAAATTTTTTGCAACTGCTCTCATTTCATCTTCTAGTATAAGTAATTCTTTGTTCTTTGAACCAACTATAACATCTACATCTATACCATGTTCTTTCATCCATTTAACTTGAGGATACACTGGTGCTGCACCAACTCCACCAGCTATGAATATTATATTTTGTTTCTTTAAATCTTCTATATCTTCTTCAACAAAATCACTTGGTCTTCCTAGAGGTCCAACGAAGTCTCTTACACTGTCATTTTCATTGTAATCAGCAAGTCTTTTTGTTGATGCTCCAACAACTTGGAAAACTATTGATACTGTTCCTTTTTCAATGTCATAATCAGCTATTGTAAGAGGAATTCTTTCTCCCTTTTCATCCATTTTGATAATAATAAATTGCCCTGGTTTAGCCGATTTTGCAACTCTAGGAGC
Source organism: Clostridioides sp. (assembly GCA_031272305.1). Taxonomy (GTDB): domain Bacteria; phylum Bacillota; class Clostridia; order Peptostreptococcales; family Peptostreptococcaceae; genus Metaclostridioides. The sequence goes on along the minus strand of JAISUA010000127.1, from coordinate 2,132 downwards.
TTCAATATCCATTAGATAAATATTATTTGCTAGCTCTTTTTTGCTAACTATTTTAAAACTCATTTCAACCTCTCCATTCATAATATTTTAAATTAATTTCAACACTAATATGTCATCAATTATCAAGTATTATACAATATAAATATAATATACTTTACTCTTGTTAAAAACTTTTTTATTTATACTTTATTTTTGTTAAATACTTTTATTTAAATTTAAATGAACTTTACAAGATAATTAATTTGTATTTGTAGATAATTAATTTTTAAATAAAATTTATTAAGATAAAAATAAAATAAATATTTTACAATTTTTCGCAAAGAATAAAGATTAAATAATAATTCCTAAGTAAAATTAATTTTTAACACATATTAGTATTTTTTTATATAAAATTTTTACTTCTATTCCGTATTCTCATTATACTACATTTAAGAAATTTTTAAAATATAATTATAATGTATACTCAAAAATATTCAAAATTGAAGTAACAAAAAACTGTTTTTTATTACTAAAATATCTATTATTCCTGTTTTATTAATAAAAATACTATATATTTTAACTAAAAATACTATATATTACTTGCAAAATAGTTTATTTTTATTTAAAATTAATATAATGATTATTATGAAGTTCGATAACGAAAATCAAAGATTTTCTATCTCACTTTTTTCAAGACTTATCTTATTAGATCTTATTTTAAGTGATGATAAGTCGTATTAGTTGTTTTATATACGAATATTTTAATGGAATTTTTTCATAAACAGAATTAATTAAGGAGGTTTTTATGCAATTATTCAATAAAAAGAAATTAAAATATGATATTAAAAAACCTAAAATGAGCGAAAAAAAGAAAAAAATAATTATTTTTTCATCTATTGCAGTAGCAATATGCCTCTTTTTAGTTGCATTGATAGCCTTTGATAAATTGTTTGGTTCAAAAGACATAAATCCCTCTGATGAAGCTATTGAGACTTACACTATACCTGAATCAGAAAAAATATTTGTCAATGGAGTTGTATCTCCAAAACAAACAAAGGATTATTCAGTCCCATCTGATTATGTAATTAGTAGTGTTAGTGTCAAAGAAGGTCAAGCTGTCAAAAAAGGAGCTTTATTATTTACAAGTAAAAATGATGCTGTTCTTGAACAAGTTAAAATATTGAACACTCAACTTCAATCTTTAAAAAAACAAAAGACAGCTACAAAAAATACGCCTGAAAATAAAGAGATTTTAGCTACATTAACAAAACAAATATCTGATACGAATTCTCAGATAACTACTTTAAATGCAAAAGCATATATTAAAACAATTGCTGATTTTGATGGAAAAATTTATTTGAGCAACTCTACTGATCAGGATACAAATAAAGAAATTTCTAGTTATTTGACTCTTGAAAGTACAAGTCTTTATATGGTTGGTCAAATAAGTGAACAAGATTTACCTAAACTAAAAGTAGATCAAACTGCTACTTTACATGTATTTTCAACAGATACTGATTTGACTGGAAGAATAAGCTCTATTTCTGATAGACCTTCTGCAGAAGTTTCTTCTGATGCAAACTCTCAAAATTCTTTGTCATACTATGATGTCAGTATTCAATTTGATAGCCAAGAAGGACTTGTCAATGGTTATCATTTACAAGCAAGTATAAAAATCGATAATCCTCAAATAAAAATACCTTCTTCTTGTGTAATGCTTGATAGCGACAATAGGAATTACGTATTTATAAATTTCGATGGTATTATGAAAAAACAATTTGTTGAAGTCGTAACTCAAAACGATGATTTTGCAGTTATCCGAGAAGGTTTAAAAGAAAAAGATATTTTGATAAAAAATCCTACCGATGACATGAGAGAAGGAGATGTTATCGAAAATACAATTGAAGATGTAAATACAAATCCTCAAACTAATGATGAAAATAATAACTCAAATGAAATTAACGGTGGTTCAACAGACGAAAATCCAGACTCAAATAATGAACAGACTACAAATTCTGTTGGTTAGAGTACGTATTTGATATGTTGATTTCACTTGAAAATATTGATAAATATCTAATGTTTCTATAAGATTAAATTGTTGGAAAACAAAACCTATATTTTTATTTCTGAATTCAGAACGCTGGTTTTCGTTG
>JAISUA010000038.1 GCA_031272305.1 Clostridioides sp. | reverse complement strand
TAGTGTAAAGTTAGTGTAAAATATTTGATGTAAATTATAATATAAATATTATAATGAAAGTAATTTGCAATAAATCAACACAAAATATTTATACAATCGTAGATTATTTTACTTTATAGCAAAATTTTAATCACAAAATAAAAATTTTTAATCGAACAAAATAATATCATTTACTCATATGATAAATATAGGCAATTGTAGCTATTGTATTTAATTTGTTTTTCATATCATCTGTTCGAGATGTCATTATAATAGGAGATTTTGTTCCCATAATAATTGAAGCTGTTTCTTTATTCGCATAATAATGAAGTGCTTTACTAAATGTATTCGATACAACAAGATCACTTGCTACCAGTATATCTGCTCTTCCTGCAACACTTGATTCTATTCCTTTTATCCTTGCTGATTCCTCTGAAATAGCATTATCTAGTGACAATGGACCATCTACAACACAATCTTTTATTTGTCCTCTTCTGTTCATTTGAGTAAGCACTGCACTTTCAATTGAATCTGGCATAGATTCATTTACAGTCTCTACAGCTCCTATCAGTGCTACCTTTGGATTTGAGTATCCAAAATATCTTGCTGCTTCCACACAGTTATTTATAATTTCAACCTTACACTTCAAATCAGGCTTTATATTTATTGCACAGTCTGTCAAAAATTGAATGCTATCAGAAATTCCATCAAATATTGTTATTTGTGATAATCTTTTATTTGTTCTAAGTCCATTCTCTTTGTTTAATACTGCTCTTACAAAATCACTTGTATGCATAAGTCCTTTCATGGGAATATCTACTTGCTTTTTATTTACAAGTTCAACAGCCAAACTTCCTGCTTTCGCACTATCACACTCATCTATGATATTATTTTCATCAAATTCTACATTATTTTCTTCTAGTGATTTCTTTATTTTTTTCTTGTCACCTATCAAAATAAAATCAGCCAAATTTTTTTCCATAGCTAACTTTACAAGTTTGATTTCTTCATCATCTGCTTTTGCTATAGCTATTTTTACTTTTCCCAATTCAATAGATTTTTGAAGTATCTCTCCGATAGATTTTATCAACATACTCATCTCCTTATTCTAACATTTCTTCTTCTCCCTAATTTTTAATATTTCCTCTTACTAATATTTTAATATTTCTTCTTCTCCACTAAGCCCTCTTACTGCCCCTTCTGCTAGTGCATACATCTCATCTTCTCCAGCAAAAATATATATTTTTGTTATCCAATTAAGTCTTCTAGTCAGCTTCTCAATAAAATATTTAGAATTTGCTAGTCCTCCTGTAAATATTATTGCATCTGGTCTTTCTTCAAACACAGTTGAAGCTCCTCCTACCCCTTTTGCTATTTGAAAAGCCATAGCATCATATGCTTGCTCTATATTTTTATCTCCATTTTCAATTTTCTTTTCTATCTCAATAGCAGAGCTTGTACCAGAATATGCAAACATTCCACCTTTTCCATTCAATATGTTCGTAAGTTCATCTTGTGTATATTTTCCTGAAAAACACAACTTCATCCAATCTCCAGCAGGTAGAGTTCCTACTCTATCTAGTCCAAACGGTGCATCTCCATCAAGACCATTTGTCACATCTATAACCTTTCCTTTGCAATGAGATGCTACTGATATTCCACTTCCTAAATGACATATAACTAAATTTAATTCTTCGTATTTTTTACCTATTTGTTTTGCAAATCTTTTAGCTACTGCTTTATGATTCAACGCTTGGAAAAAACTCTTTCTTTTTAATTCAGGTAATCCTGTGTATTTTGCTATCTCTATCATCTCATCTATACAAGGTGGATCTACTGTAAGTGCTGGTATCATTCCTTCAGATAATTCAAATGCTATCTGACAGCCTAAAGCACAAGGATGGATTCCATACTCTCCACTTTTGGCGTCTGCTATCATTTCTTCATCAATTCTGTATACTCCTGAAGTGATTGGTTTTACAGAAGCACCTCGCGATACTATAGCATCCAAATTTTTTATATCTAAATTTTGTGACTCACAATAATCTTTGATTACCTTTTTTCTGAAATCATATTGTTGCCATAAATCATCACAAGCAAGTTCTTCAGGTGTATGTCTGAATGTTTGTGTATGTAGCATATTTTCATTTTCAAAAATAGCTACTTTAGATGATGTTCCACCAATATTTATAATAAGCATTTTCATATTAAAACCTCCCTTTTTATTTTAAATACTATTTATTAGAGGCAGATAGTAATATTGATTCTGCCAGTACAATATTATTATCTGCCTCAATTTTTATAAATTATTTCGTTTAGAGGATTATTTAAAACGTTTTCGATGACTTTCAAATTTTTAGTACTTTTCTTTTGCTACTTAATATCATATAAACCTAATTTTTATATATTATCTAACAATATAATATATATTATTATTCGTTTGTTACTACTTTAGCGTTGAATTCTTCAACCATTTCTCTAAATTCATCTTCTGTTAATATTCTATGTTCTTCTAATGATTTTTGTTTTACTAATTGAAGTAATTCGCCTCTTCTGTCTTCGTCTACTTCAAGGTTTAATCTTTCTAACCAAACTCTTAGATTATCTTTTCCGCTCTTTTTACCTAAATCTAAAACTGGTTCTTGTTGTCCAACTAAATCCCATCTGTAAGGCAACATTACTAGTGGATCTGCCTTTTTGCAGTTTTCCCATAAGCTTGAAGGCATACCTGTTTCCCATCTGAATATCTTATCACCTACGATAGGATAAGTTTCTGGTATTTTACATCTTGTGCATCTTGCTACTGTATCAGATAAGTCTTTTAATTTAGATAGATCTATACCAGTATGAACTCCATAAAGTGCTTCAAGTCCAAGTACTACTGCTTCAAGTGGAGCACTTCCGGCTCTTTCACCTATACCACTAACAGTAACGTGTGCTGCTGATGCTCCTGCTGCAAGCCCTGCAAGTGTAGTAGCTGTTCCAAGACCAAAATCATCGTGGAAGTGGCATTCTATAGGAGTTTCTGGGAAACGTTTTATCAAAGCTTTTATTCTTTGACTAGCTCCTTCTGGTGAAAGTGCTCCAAATGTATCTACTAGTGCTAGAGAATCCATATGTCCTCCACCTTCAATGATTGCTTGTACTGTATCCATCAAGAAATCCATACTTGCACGAGAACCATCTGCTGGGAAGAATAATACTTTTAATCCTAATTCGTGAGCTCTAGCTGTAGCTTCTACTGCTGATTTTATAGCTTTTTCAACTCCCCATTTTTTACCTTTTTGAAGTAGATGTTCACTTCCTGGAATTTCTGCTACAACACCATTTACGCCACAAGCTTTTGCTTGTTCAACATCTTTTACCATATTACGAACAAATGCATATATATCTGCTTTCAGTCCTAAACTAGTGATTTCTTTGATTGCATCTGCATCTTCTTTTGTAACTGCTGGAGTACCTGCTTCTATTCTATGAACACCAGCTGCATCTAGTTTCTTAGCTATCTCAACTTTTTCAGCTCTTGTAAGTATGATATTAGATTGTTGTTCACCATCTCTAAGAGTTGTGTCAAGAATTTCAATTTTCTTTGGGAAATTTAATTTTCCTAAAACTT
>JAISUA010000235.1 GCA_031272305.1 Clostridioides sp. | reverse complement strand
AACTAGCTCTTGCAAAAGGTAAAAAACTATATGATAAACGTCAAGATATGGCTAAAAAAGATGCTCAAAGACGTATCGAAAGAGAAATGACAGGCAAATATTAGATTCAACATTTTAACACGGGGGTGTAAAGGTTTCGACGGGGGTTTGGAACTTGGGGTTGCGTGTCGTGTTACTCTGGGTCACGTACAAACTGGAGAAAATTAAAATAAACGCAGACGAAAATTTAGCGTTAGCAGCCTAATTGCTGCTCGTTCCTCTTAGTCCTCCTGCCGACTAAGACTGAACGCCATTATGCAGGCAACTTCTTTTAGAGTGTCTCTACTAAAAGTCGTATAAGTGGGACTGGTTTCAAATATTGATTGCCATTTATTTGTATTTGAAATGAGATTAAATTAATTGGCTACGCACGTAGATACAACGAGGAAAAGACTTTCGGACAGGGGTTCGACTCCCCTCATCTCCACCAGAAGGTGCAAATCCGAACTCTTTGTTTTTCGTAAAACATTGTTTCAGATTTGTTTGTATAATAAAGAGAGCCTGACTTTGGTGAGCTCTCTATTTTAATGTTAAAGTAGCTAAAGTAGTTATTTTTAAGCTTTTTGTTATAATTTTACCACATCTTGATAAAATATATTTTGTCGATAGGTGGTTTCTACATATAGTATTTTACAACTATATTCAGATAGAATAAGTTAAAAGGTGGGATATAGATGTCAACGATTTCGGTAAAAAATCTAACTTTCGCATATGATGGTACAGCTGATAATGTATTTGAAAATGTTAGTTTTACTATTGATACAGCATGGAAACTTGGTTTTGTAGGACGTAATGGTCGTGGCAAAACAACATTTTTAAAGTTATTAATGGGAGAGCTAGATTCTAATAATTCTATTAAATCAGATATAAATTTTGCTTATTTTCCATATGAAGTTTCTGATAAAACTCTTGATACGATTGTTATTGCAGAACAAATAAATCCATATTTGCAGGAATGGCAGTTGTTCAAAGAGCTTTCGCTTTTAGATGTTGATAGTGAAGTTTTGTATCGTCCGTTTTCAACTCTGTCACAGGGTGAACAGACAAAAGTTATGATTGCGATATTGTTCATAGGTGAACATAATTTTTTGCTTATAGACGAACCTACAAATCATCTTGATAGTGATGCACGACGAACTTTGGGCAGATATTTGAAGTCAAAATCAGGCTTCATTCTTGTTAGTCATGATCGTGAACTTCTTGATAATGTTTGTGATCATATTTTAACAATCAATAAGATGAATATAGAAGTACAACAAGGAAATTTTTCGAGTTGGGAAGAAAATAAACGACGTCAAGATGAATTTGAGTTTGCAGAAAATGAAAAATTAAAAAAAGATATAAAAAAATTATCAGTGGCAGCTCGTAGAACGTCAGATTGGTCTGATAAACTGGAAAAAACTAAATATGGAACGACAAATTCTGGTAGCTTTGTTGATCGTGGATATGTAGGTCATAAGTCTGCTAAAATGATGCAGTCAGCAAAGAACATTGAACGTCGACAAAAGAAGGCTATCGAAGAAAAGTCAGGACTTTTAAAAAATATTGAATATGACTACGACTTAAAAATAACTCCTTTGCGTTATCATCATGAAACACTTATTTCCATCAAAAATCTAGTAATTCAGTATGAAGAAAAAGAAAATGTTGTATGTGAGAATGTGAATTTTGATATAAAACGTGGCGACAGAATCGCACTTGTTGGCAAAAACGGAAGTGGTAAATCAAGTATTTTGAAGTGGATTATCGAAAATGCAAACAAGAATTTAAAGATTTCTTATGTGTCGCAGGATACGTCAGACTTGTGTGGTAATTTATGTGATTATGCAAATAGATATGGTATTTCTGAGAGTCTATTCAAAGCAACACTACGCAAACTTGATTTTGATCGCAAACAGTTTGACAAGGATATAGCAGATTTTTCAAGTGGCCAGAAAAAGAAAGTACTTATTGCTCGTAGTTTGTGTGAACAGGCACATCTGTATATCTGGGACGAACCACTCAATTTCATAGATGTATTGACGAGAATACAGATTGAACGACTTCTTGAAAATGCTGATATTACGATGATTTTTGTAGAACACGATAAGAAGTTTTGCAAGAAGATAGAGAATAAGAGAGTAAATATATGAAAAAATAAAAAACCATTCTCAAAGTAGACGATGAGAATGGTTGAAATTAAAGTCTTTATTAATTTGAACACTACTCTATTGCTATATAGAGTTAATGTTCATTTTTTTATTTTTATTTTATTTTGGTTCTTTGTAAATAGATGGATATTCCCATATAATATTAAGTACCTGAACGGAGCTTCATTAATTTTGAAGCTCTTTTTAAATTTTTTATATTGTACAATATTATCAATTTTTATGTTAGTTCTATTTAAATATTATAGAGGCTTTAATTTTAGTAACATTCTTTCAAAATCTGAAGGACTTCTTCACAAGTTAAGTCCTTGTATCCTCCTCCAACAGATGTTGACTCTGCAATCAAAGGAAGCATTTCTTCAGTAGCACCAAGTTCTGAGATCTTCGTAATCATTCCACAACTCTTTATAAATTTAGCTAATTCATCGATTCCTTCCAGTGCAATTTGTTCTTTTGATTTTATAATTTTTGTTTCATTGTTGGATAGGTTTAAGTTTTCTTTATTTGATAAATTTGATTTTTTGTTTTCTGATAAAATAAAACTCGCTTCATTCGATGAATTTAATTTTTTATATTCTGATAAATTTATTCTTTCATCTTCAAATTCAGATACATTCCATACTTCTTTAGCAAATCTCACAAATTTATCTAGACCATATTTATAAATATATCTATAATAAGGAACAGAAATAGCAGCGAGCCCCATTCCATGAGCACAATCTGTATATGCACCCAGTTGATGTTCTATGCTGTGAACTTGCCAGTCTTGTTGTTTACTAAGTCCTGTGATTGTATTAAGTCCAATAGTAGCAGACCACATAATGTTGCTTCTAGATTCATAATCAAGTGGATTTTCTATAGCTATTTTTGCACTGTGAATGACTGATTTCAAAACACCTTCTATAATGTAATCTGTAGTGTTGTTATCATCTCCAGAAAAATATTGTTCCATCAAGTGTGACATTATATCGAATATTCCACTTATCATTTGATATTTTGATACGCTATAAGTATATTCAGGATTCAATATTGAAAATTTTGGATATACTTCTGATTGAAAAACTCTACCCATTTTTATTTTTTTATCTTCATTTGTGATAACAGAACCACCATTCATTTCAGAACCTGTGCCAACCATTGTAAGTATTGATGCTACAGGTACAACTTTATTATTTAAACGTTCAAATCTTGTCCAATATTTTTCCCAAGGATCATCTTCACAATAAGCTGATACTGAAATGGCTTTGGCACAATCTATTACTGAACCTCCACCTACAGCAAGAATCAAATCTACATTTTGTTGTTTTACAAGTTCGGCACCTTCTAAAACCTTTTTATAGGTTGGATTTGGCATAATACCAGATAATTCAATTACATTCTTACCTGATTTTTTTAGAATACTAATCAATTCATCATAAAGTCCTATTTTTTTAATAGAATTTTTGCCATAAGCGAGTAAAATATTTTCACCGTAGTTTTCAAGTTCTCTTGAAAGGTACTTCAAAGAATTCTTTCCAAAATAAATTTTGGTTGGATTGTGATATCTAAAATCAAATTGCATATCAATTCCCCCTTTTAGTTTTCAATGTATCTTTTTAAGTTAAAACTTTGCATTAAAAGTTTATCAATTTAAGTTTATTTTACATCAAATGAAATAATTATTCTATAAAAAATAATTATGTTTAATAAAATAATTAATATTATGAATTTTATGCAAAAATAATTGATAATATAGAAATAAATAACGTTGTCAAAAAAGTTAAATTTACAATATATTGAATTAAATAATTGTACAAACAGTTAATTTATATATAAAAATGATTTATTTTACCTTCTAGATTGCATGATATGGTATGATTTAGTAAAATAAAACTAGAATATTGACTCAAATAATGAATAAAAATTGATATAAGTACGAAAATTTTTATATGGAGGCAGTGTTAATTTATTAAGAAAGGAGAAAATTTATAATGAAAATGGTAGTTAAAATTAAGGAAGAAAGTATTATTAATGAGTCAAATGATATGAATGAAACTAGCATTATGAAGAAATTATCATGTAGTGAGAATAAATCAAATAATGCTAAAAGATTTATTAAAGCTATGTTACAAGTAAGTGTATTTATTTTATTTTTTACTTTTGTAAGCTTAAAAAGTAATGCAACAAGTATTGAATCACAAGGTGATTTGAATGCATCATGCAAATGGATATTGTATGATGATGGAACTTTGACAATTGATAAAAAAGAAGAAAATTTACAATGTGAGCTTAGTGCAGGGAAACTTTATTCAAGTTCATGGAATATAAATAAAATAAAAAAGATTGTATTTTTATGTAAAGTAAAGGCAAATGAAAATTCAAATAGATTATTTTCTTATTTTGTAAATCTTCAAAAAATAGAAAATCTAAATTTATTAGATACATCAAGTGTTAAAGATATGGGTAATATGTTTCAAGAATGCCGAAATTTGATAGAATTAAATATAAGTAAATTTAATACATCCAAAGTAACTAATATGTCACAGATGTTTTATGATTGTGCGAAAGTGACAAAATTAGATGTAAGCAAATTCAATACAGAAAAAGTAACTACTATGGAGAGTATGTTTTACTGTTGTAAGGAATTGACAAAATTAGATGTAAGCAAATTCAATACAGAAAAAGTAACTACTATGGCGGGCATGTTTTGCTGTTGTTATGTTTTGGAAACGATAGATGTAAGCAATTTTAATACATCAGGAGTCCAAAATATGGAGTCTATGTTTGGAGGTTGTATCAAATTACAAGAATTAGATGTAAGCAATTTTAATACATCAGAAGTCTACAATATGACAACTATGTTTTCAGCTTGTAGTAACATGCAAGAATTAGATATAAGTAATTTTGATACAAGAAAAGTAACGAGTGGGAGTAATATGTTTTATTTAGATAAATTTAAATCTATAACATTAGGAGAAAATACATTTAAGTCATTTACAGATGTTCAAGCAACTTCAGTAAATTTAAATGCGTTTGATTCAAATTATTATACCGGATGGGTAGATAAAGCTAATCAAGATGGAGAGAGTTATCCTACAGGAAAGGAACTTTTTATGGCACATGGTTCTAATCCTGCAAAAAGAACATATATATGGCTAGGAAAACCAGCAAATATAATTTTTGATTTAAATTATGATACAAATGGAGAAACATCTGAATCATATGATGAATCAATAAATACAAGATATGATCAAATAATAAATTTGTCAAACGTAAAGCCACCACAAAGAGAAGGATATGTATTTAAAGGTTGGGCTGAATCAGAAATATTAGCTAATTCTAAGACCAAGACAAAAATAAATGGAACTAATGTAAAATGGGTAGGCAATAAAACATTATATGCAATTTGGTCGAAAAAATCAAGTTCAGACTTAGAACAAACATCACAAAAAACAGTGATACTAGCAAATGGAACTGCTTATCCAGATACACTAACAGCGTCAGTGCTTGCTAATATAAAGAATGCACCTATTTTATTATCAAATTTTAAAAACGTTAACACGACAACACTTAATGAAATTAAAAGACTTGGAGCTACAGAAGTAATTATAATAGGTGGAAATCAAGTAGTGTATGAATCAGTTGTGACGCAACTAGAAAAGGAAGTGGCTGAAGTAAATGTATCAAGAATTTGGGGAGAAGATAGATATCAAACAGCTATAAAAGTTGGCGAAGAAGTGAGAAAGTTAAATTCAGATTCAGTAAGTGCTAAAGGAAATACAAGTCAAAATAGTATTATACTTGCAGTAGGAACAAATTTTCCAGACGCAATGAGTGTGACAAGTTTAGCAGAATATACAAACACACCTATACTTTTGACACAAACCGATAGTTTGAATACAGATACTCAAAACGCACTAAAATCTTGGAACATAACAAATGTAACAATAATAGGAAAAGAGAATGCAGTATCTAAAAAAGTTGAAGATATAATCAAAAGTTTAGATATATCAGAAGATGCAGAAAATATAATATCAGAGATCGAAAATAGAACATCAGATAGACATACAATAAACAAAGAAATTCTATCTGTTTCAGAAGATGTACAAAATTCATTGGTTTTAGTTAGATCAGAAAGTGAATTATCAAATGTAACTGCATCAGTAAGTACAAAAAATTTATTGAATTCAAAATATACACATAGTTCATCAGATATAGTTACACGAGTAAATGCAAAAACTTTATCAGCAAAAGTTGAAAGTACATCTGCAAATTCGATAACAGTTGATAGAATTGGTGGAGAAGATAGATACGAAACAGCAAAACTTATAGGAGAAAAACTAATATCTCTTTTAGGAAATGCTGAAACTTCAACTTCAATAAATTCATCAAACACAATAGCTCAAGCTATACTTGTAGACGGAACAAATTTTCCAGATGCACTTACAGTAAGCTCACTAGCAGGATACTATCAAGCACATGTACTTTTGACACAAAGAGAGTTTTTAAATAATACAACACAAAAAGCCTTGAAAGATTGGTCAGTATCAAAAATAACAATCGCAGGCGGAACAAACGCAGTCGCTAAAGAAATCGAAGATGAGTTGAAAGAATTAAAACAAAATATCTCAACTCCTATGACAATCGAACGACTTGCAGGAGTAGACAGATACGAAACAGCGGTGAAGATAAGTCAAAAATACAGTTCAGTTAAATAAAAATGATAGCAATAAAGTCTGAAATAAATGAAAATATAAAATGCTTGAAGTTAGATAGATACGAAACAGTAGTAGAAATAAGTAAGAAATACAGTAGTTTGAAATAAGAACAGAGTAGAAATTTTAAATAAGTACTGATACTTTAAAAATAGACCTGAATTGTTCATAGTTATTTAGATAATATCTATGGATAATTCAGGTTGAAATAAATAATGATATTGAATTATATAATTTTGAATAAAATTTCAATAATTTTCTTAAACAGTTCAACTGTATATAGTACCTTGAAATTAATTTTGATATTTTTGTTGATATTTTTCTCTTTGATTGATAAACTAAATATATGAATATCATCCTTTGTTCATTGTGTAAGCTATTTAAATAACAGCTATGAATAATTTAGAGTTATTTAGTTTATATAGCGACAATAAGGAGAAGTAAATATTTATATGCAAATAAATAAATTTATTTCTTTATTTAAAGAAAGGATAGAATAGTATGATATATAGAGTAAATCCAAAAAATTCAACAAAAATTTCTCAACTTGGTTTTGGTTGCATGAGATTTCCTAAAAAAGGTATACAAATAGATCAAGAAAAGGTTGATGAACTTATTTTATATGCATTTAAAAATGGTGTCACACATTTTGACACAGCTTATATATATCCAGGCTCAGAAGAAGCTCTTGGAAAAGCATTAAAAAAATTAAACGTACGAAAAGATATAACTATTTCTACAAAGTTACCTATTTTTATGTGCAAAAAATACGATGACTTTGAAAAGTTTTTTGCAAAAGAGCTAGAAAGACTAGGTACAGATTATGTTGATTATTATTTCATGCATATGTTGTGTAACAAGAGTACTTGGGAAAATTTGAAGTCGATAGGTATAGAGAAGTGGATAGACGAAAAAATTAAGATTGGACAAATAAAAAATATTGGTTTTTCTTTTCATGGAGGAAAAAGAGATTTTTGCGAACTGGTTGACAGCTATGATTGGGATTTTTGTATGATTCAATTTAATTATTTAGATGAAAATAATCAAGCTGGATACAGTGGATTAAAGTACGCAAATGAAAAAGGACTTCCTGTGTTCATAATGGAGCCGTTAAGAGGAGGACTTCTTGCTACTAAACTTCCAAATGATGCAAAAAAAGAATTTAAAAATTTCGATACAAATCGTTCTTTTGCAAGTTGGGGAATTCGTTGGGTGTTAAATCACAAAGAAGTTACTTGTGTTTTGTCTGGAATGAATGATATGAACCAATTACAAGATAATATTTCAACTGCAAGTGAAATAGAAGCAAATAAAATCACTGATGAGGAAGATGTTGTTTACAAAAATGTTGTATCTTATTTGAATAAAACAATAAAAGTTCCATGTACTGCTTGTGGTTACTGTATGCCTTGTCCTAGAGGAGTGGATATTCCATCTTGTTTTGCAACGTACAATCAGACATATACGGATAGATTTAGAAGTGGATTTTTTCAATATATGCAAATAACAGGTGCAATATCAACGAAACAATCGGATGCTTCAAGATGCGTGAAGTGCAAAAAATGTGAAGCTCATTGTCCTCAATCTATAAAAATAAGTGAAGAACTTCAAAATGTTCAAAAAAGAATGCACTCTAAAGTAGTAAATCCAGTCATGAAAATAGCTAGAAAACTACTTAAATTAGAAGAAAAAGATAAAAGCTAAAAAATAAAAGACAAAAGCTAAAAAATAAAAATACTGGAGAATATAAAATTATGGAAAATACAGATATTTTCGAAATATTTAGAACAAATGCCAATCCTGAAAAAGCTATATCTATGAAATCCTATATGAGAAACCAATTTGAATTTTTAGGAATACCTACTCCAGAAAGAAGGAAGATTAGTAAAGAATACCTCAAAAATAAGGATAAAGATGTTTTTGATTGGAAATTTGTATTTGAATGTTGGGATCAGCCAGAACGTGAATTTCAATATTTAGCAATTGATTATCTTAGCAAGTATTCTAGATTGTTATCAGATAAAGATATAGTTAATCTTACGAAAATAACAGTGCAAAAGTCATGGTGGGATACAATTGATGGATTGGATAGAATATTTGGTGATGTGGCTTTACGATATCCTGAAACTAAAAAAATATTATTGAAATATAGTCTAGATGAGAATTTTTGGATTAGAAGAATAGCTATTGATCATCAGTTAGGACTTAAGGATATGACAGATACAGAATTGTTGTC
>JAISUA010000199.1 GCA_031272305.1 Clostridioides sp. | reverse complement strand
ATATTTATACTAGTTATTTTTTTGATTATGAATTAAAATAATATATATCAATTAAATTGGCAGTGTAAATATTTTTGTAAGCTACTTGCAAAAATTAAAAAAATCTATACATGTAGGTAATGTAAAGTATTTTGTGTAAAGTATTTTGCGTAAAGTATTTTGTGTAAAGTATTTTGTATAAACTTTTTATCAACATTTCAAAAAAAACTATGTGTGTATAATTAAAATAAAAGTGTACACAAAAATATTTATGTTGTCATGATTTTTTATATATTAAAAAATTAGATTATATTATTATTTTAAATAAAATTAGAAAGATGATGCAAATGATAAGCTATAAATTAACTAGAAATAAAAATATGAAAAGAATTGTCCTTCGTGTGAAGAATGGTTTAGTCAAAGTCTCTGCACCATATCACGTTGCAAAGTCAGATATTGATAAATTTGTGCAAATAAACGAAGAATGGATAAAGGAACAGTTGAGTAAGTCTACTGAAAAGAAGGCAGAATTCAAAGAATTCGATGATGATGAGTGCCTAGCCAAATTTGAAAAATTAGCAGACAAAGTATTTCCATTAGTAGCAGACAAATTGAAAACTAAACCTAAACTTTATGTAAAAAATTACAAGAGTCGTTGGGGAGTGTGTTATTTCAAACGAGGATACATAATTTTAAATAAACAACTTTTCGATAAAGAGGATAGGCTGATAGAACAAGTTATATTGCACGAATATGTGCATTTCATAGTTCCAAATCATAGCAGAGAATTTCATAAGATTATGGAAAAAATAATGCCAGACTACAAAGAACGAAGAAAAGAGTTGAATAAGTAAAAACTTATGTTGAATGAGAAAAGAACTAAAAAAGTAAAAACTTATGTTGAGAATAAAAGAACTGAACAAGTAAAATCTGATGTTGAAATTGTAAATAAAAAAATACTTGTTTTAGAGATATTTAAATAGTTGTAATAATAAACTCTAAATTGAAATATATTAGATATATAAGAAAACAAAAATATATTAATTAACTATTTGGGGGGATAAAGATGTTAACAGCCAACAGCGAAAACAATATTGCGAAATTAAGAGGGGAGTTAGGGGAAAAATTAGAATTTAGCCATGAAATTTTTGGAGAAAAGTTCTATAATATAGATATAAAAATAAACAGACTTAGTG
Organism: Clostridioides sp.; assembly: GCA_031272305.1. Taxonomy (GTDB): domain Bacteria; phylum Bacillota; class Clostridia; order Peptostreptococcales; family Peptostreptococcaceae; genus Metaclostridioides. The sequence continues at coordinate 7,253 of JAISUA010000199.1, read as the reverse complement.
ATTCTTTTGATATACTACCACTTACAATATCAGAACGATTGCTTCAAGACATTGATATAGAAAAAGACAAGAACGTATCTATTCAAGGACAATTGAGATCGTACAACAAGTCAGTAGACAATAGAAACAAATTGATACTTACTGTTTTTACAAGACAGATAGAAAAAGCTGACGAAAATGAGCATAAAGATCCAAACAGCATTTTTTTAGACGGATTTATTTGTAAGCCTCCTGTAAATAGAGAAACTCCTCTTGGAAGAGAAATAACAGATTTACTTGTAGCTATCAATAGACCATATAACAAATCTGACTATGTTCCTGTGATTATTTGGGGAAGAAATGCGAAATTTGCAAAGAATTTAGAAGTAGGCGATAGAGTTCAACTTTGGGGAAGAATACAAAGTAGAAATTACGAGAAAAAACTTCCAACGGGAGAAATTCAACAAAAAGTAGCCTATGAAGTGTCAATATCAAAAATAAAAAAACTGAATGAAAATAACAGTTCAAACAAAGAAGCAAACAAAGAAGATTAAATAAGATTAAAGAAAGAAGATAAAAAAAGATTAAAAAAAGAATATTACAGAAAATTGGTGAAAGGTACTAAAGAAAAATGAATTTCAATTTAGCATTTTTAATAGTAGTAATGCTTTTTGTGGTGCTTGTATCTATACAATTTACACTAAACAAAATATATGTATTATTAAAAGAAATAAAAAATAAAACAAACTGATGAGTAAATAAAACAGATTAATGAGTAAATAAAACAGATTGATTAGCAAATAAAACAGACTGATGAGTAAATAAAACAGATTAATGAGCAAAAAAAGTGATTAGCGAATAAAGCAGACTGATTTAAATATATAAATTTAGAATCAAAAATCTGTGAATGAATAAAACAAAAAAACATAAGGGAAATTTATCGCTACAGTAGTAAAAATTTATAATATTACGCTATAATATAAATATGATTCATAATACACATTACAAATATTTCAAATGAGGAGAGTGCTATACATGTTACTACTAAACAAACAAGAGATAAAAAAAGTTTTTTCAATGAAAGAGGCAATAGAAGCAGATAAAGAAGCTTTTAGAATTTTCAGTGAAAACAAAAGTGTAGTTCCGCTTAGAACGAATATACAAAGTGAAAAAGAAGAAGGAAGTATGCTTTTTATGCCTGGATACATAGGTGAGCTTGACTGTGCAGGTATAAAAATAGTATCTGTTTTTCCTGGAAACTCTAAAAAGAATTTACCTGTCACTCCAGCGACAATGCTTTTGATGGATGGGACGAATGGACAAGTAATAAGTGTGCTTGATGGAACTTATGTTACTCAACTTAGAACAGGTGCAGCTTCAGGTGCAGCATTTGATCTTTTGGCAAAAAAAGATGCAAAAATCGGTGCATTGATAGGTGCAGGAGGTCAAGCTAGAACACAGTTGGAAGCAATGCTAACAGCTAGAGAGCTAGAAGAAGTAAGAGTATATGATAAATTTGAAGAATACGCAATAAAATTTGTTGAAGATATGCAAGAAGAAATGAAAGAATACAGTGCAAAAATAGTTTTTGCAAAAACTGCTGATGAAGCAATAGACAACGCTGATTTGATAATCACTGTAACAACAGCAAATGAACCTGTATTTGACGGGACAAAAGTAAAAAAAGGAGCTACTCTAAGCTGTGTAGGCTCTTATCAATATCATATGCAAGAGTTAGATCCTGTTGTACTTCAAAACGCTTCTAAGATCTATTTTGAATCTCAAGATGCAGTACTTTCAGAATCTGGCGATATAATCAAACCACTTGAACAAGGACTTATCAAGAAAGAAGATTTCACAGGAGAACTTGGAAATGTAGTGAATGGAACACTAGTAGGAAGAGAAAATGATGACGAAATAATCGTGTTCAAAACAGTTGGAATATCAGTGCAAGATATAGTAACAGCACAAAAAATATACGATAAAGCAATACAAGAAAAAGTAGGACTTCAATGGTAAAAATGAAGTTTATGGATTAATTTTTTAAAAGGGAATTTGTTTATTAATTTTTAAAAAAGAAAGTTTGTATATTAAATATAAAGAATAAATTTTATGGATTAAATTCAAAGAACAAAGTTTCTAGATTGAATTTAAACAAATAAGTTTATCAATTAACATTATAAGTTTTAATAAAAAGATAAGAGAATGATTTGAGATTTTGTTGATGTTTTCACAGTGAGTGTGAATATAATTTTCAAATAGAATCTTAAGGATATACTCTTATCTTTTTTTATTAGATTTAATAAAATTTTATCGATATTTTTTAAAGAAATTCAAATAGTAAGACTTATTACCACTTAAATAAGATTAGTTTGGTGAAAATATGTAGAATTTAACAAGATAGTAAGTTAATTTATGAGAGTGTAAAGAGTTTTTCATAGTAAAAAATTGCAACATTAAATTGCAACATAAATTGCAATATAAATTGGATACTTTAATGAAAATGAAGCTTGTATAAGAAAAATTCGAATCAAAATCAATGTACAAGAAATGTGTAACTAATGTACATCGAAGTTTTGATTCGAATTTTTGTTTGCTAAATAATTTCTTTTTTGCATATACAAATATGCAAAGTCGATTGAACCTCCCACGACTGAAGTCGAGCGGATTTTTAAAGTTTTATATTTTTTCTGAATCTATTTGTATATATTTTTGTGTATGTTTTGATAAGAAGGTCATAACATATATTTTTCCAACGCCTTGAAGTTTTAGTTCTTTTGAGATTTCATTTACTGTAGAACCTGTTGTGAAGACATCGTCTATCAAGACAACGTCTTTTCCTTCTATTAATTTTGCGTTGTCATTTACTTTGAAAGCATTCTTTAGTTCTTTTTGTCTGTCATGTTTGTGCAAGTTATATAGCATCCTTGTATTTTTTATTCTATTTATACAATCCAAAACAGGAACATTTATTTCTTTTGATAAGTATTTTGCAATTTTTTCGGATTGATTAAATCCTCTTGATTTGTATCTTTTTCTATGTAGAGGAACAAACAGAATATAGTCGAATTTCAATTCTTCAAGTTCTGTTTTTTCCTTCATTATAGTTGCAATATATTTGCACATATAAGTTTTTCTGCTATATTTTAATCCTAGAATTATTTTTTTACTTGTGTCGCAATATTCTACGCAAGAAATTGCTCTGTCGAAATAAAATTTTTTATTGTGACAAAATGTGCAACCTTCGTGAAATTCCTTTTCAAGAGAGTAGTTGTTTATAAATTTTCCACATTTTTCACAACCAATTTTTATGAAATTTAATTTTTCAAAACAACTCTTGCAAAGAGAATACGAATTTGTCTTTTTTATCGGTCTGTCGCAAATTATACAACTTATATTCGATGGATATATGAGTTCAAAAAAGTTATTTTTCATTCTATCAACCCTTCTTTTTTAAATTTGCCGAGTTTATAGTTTAGGTTTGAATATCTGTCATTTGTTCTTTTATTTTTGATCATATATTCTAAATACTTAACATTTCCAACCATCACGACTAATTTTTTTGCTCTTGTCACTGCTGTATACAACAGATTTCTTGTTAAGAGCATTGGTGGAGCCCATGAAATTGGAATCACAATCACAGGAAATTCACTTCCTTGGCTTTTGTGTATTGTCGTGCAAAAACTATGTTCTAACTCGTCCAAATCGGAAAAAGGATATTCTACTATTTTTTCTGAATCGTATATCACATAAATTAATTTATCTTCTTTATCAATATGGTGAATGTAGCCTATATCTCCGTTGTATACGCCTTCGCCAGAATTTGTTTCATCTTCGTTTGTCCATTCTCGTGCATAATTATTTTTTATCTGCATAACTTTATCGCCAACTCTGAAAGTTCTTGTAGCAAATTTCTCTTCTGCTTTGTACTTTTCTTTAGGATTTAGAAAATTTTGAAGCACTGAATTTAAATTGTTCACTCCAAGTTCACCTTTTCTCATAGGCGTCAAAATCTGAATATCTTTCATTTTATCTACTTTGTAGAAATTTGGAAGTCTTTTGTCGACAAGTCCGATTATTTCATCTGCAATTTCTTTTTCATTGGATTTATTTATAAAAAAGAAATCTTTATCTTTAGAATTTAATTCAAGAGGAAGTCCATTGTTGATTCTATGAGCGTTTACAACAATCATACTTTCTTGAGCCTGTCTAAAAATCTCTGTAAGTCTAACAACTTTTATCACTTCTGAATTTATCAAGTCGCTAAGCACATTTCCAGCACTAACAGATGGCAATTGGTCGCTATCTCCTACTAATATAAGTCTTGTTCCAAGTTTGATAGCGTCTAGCAAGTGAGCCATCAACGAAATATCCACCATTGAAACTTCATCAACTATCACAACGTCTGCATCAAGTGGTTGCTCTGAATTTCTGAAAAAATACATATCATCTTCTGTAGTTCGTCCTATTTCAAGAAGTCTGTGTATAGTCTTTGATTCTCGGTTTGAAGTTTCACTCATTCTCTTAGCAGCTCTGCCTGTAGGAGCTGTAAGCAAAACTTTTTTTCGTTGTTTTTCAAAAACTTTTATAATAGTGTTGATAGTAGTGGTTTTACCAGTACCAGGTCCGCCTGTAATAATCACGACTCCATTTTCAGAACAAGCATTTATAGCTTCTTTTTGTTTATCGGCAAGACTTATGTTCTCTTCTTGCTGAATAGATTGAATAAGAGAGCTAAATTCATTATTTTTGTCGTCTTTTTTTTGAATAGGTTTAGTAAGTGAGCTGAGTTTTTTCTTATCTTTAAATTTATACTGCGATAATTTTATTAGTTTGGAACAAACAGAATTTTCAGCTTCGAAATATTTCATAAGATATACAAACTCAATACCTTCAATTCTTTCTATATGCACTTTTTTATTGAAAACAAGTTCTATCAAACATTGCTCTACTAAATCTCTATTTACTTCAAGAAGCGAAACGCTATCTCTAAGTAAATTTTCTCTAGGAATACATGTATGTCCATAATGAACAAATCCGTTCAACAAGAAAAGTATTCCTTGTTGTATTCTGTCTGGAGAATTTTTTGCAATACCTATATTTGATGCGATATTGTCGGCAATTTTGAATCCTATACCCTTTACTTCTTCTGCAAGTCTGTAAGGATTTTCAGATATAATGCTAAGAGATTGTTCTTTGTATTTTCTGTAAATTTTCATACAAAGATTAGGTGTCACCCCATATGGAGAAAGTTGCAGAATAATATTTCTAAGTTCCTTATCTTCTTCATAACTTTTTACTATTCGATCGACTGTCTTTTTACCTATACCACTTATCTTAGTAAGTTCATAGGGTTCATTTTGAATAACATCCAAAGTCCTAAGACCAAAAACATCTATGATTCTCTTAGCCGTTTTTTCACCTATACCACTTATCACACCAGATGCAAGATACATATGTATTCCTTCAAGAGAAGTTGGCATCAAAGGTTTGAAACTTTCAACTTGAAATTGAGAGCCATATAATTTATGTGAAGTCCATTTTCCGACTACTTCTATAGTTTCTCCAATTTCGACAGTTGGCATACATCCTACGACAACAATTTCATCATCTTGATTAGTTAGATTTGCAACAGTGTAAGCATTATCTTCATTTCTGAAAATAATATCGCTTATAATTCCTTCTAACTTTTCCATTTGACCACAACCTTTAAAATAAACTTTAAATATAGTATAATACAAACTTATATTTTATTCTAGGTCATAGATTGATTCGCTGTGTTTTAAATTCTAAAATTCGAGTGTAGTTTATTAAATTTTTATTGACAAAATAGCAAAAAAATTATATTCTTATGTAAGTATATTCAGGTTTGTGGTTGAAAGTCCATGTCAGTTGCAGACAAAGGGATCCACGTAAGTTATCGATAAAATTTCGATAATGATCATAGTGCAGCCTAGAAGTAAGTCCTACCGTGAAAAACGAGAGAAGTAGTAGTGCGGCAAACCCAAGCGAACCTTCCAGTAGGCGAGTGTGGGGGTAAAGACCAGGTCAACTGAATATACTTTTTTATTAAAGATAAATATCGAAATATTTAAAAAAGTTTATTTAAATATAAAAAACAATTTATTAAATATTATTAAGCAACAAAAAAGAAGTTAAGGGGGATTTGATAATGCAAAATTTAAAAAAGATGCAAAAATTAAAAAAAGATATAGTAACAAAGGGATATGGAAAAATAGCTAGAAAGCAAGAAAGTCTAGAAGTTGAAAGTAAAATTATTTCAAAGAGCATTGGTTATTCTGAAGCAGAGATGTCAAGTGTGCCTCAGAATGCAAATTTAGGATTAGGTTGTGGAAATCCACAGTTAGTTGCAAATATAAAAGAAGGTGAAGTAGTACTTGATTTAGGAAGTGGAGCTGGATTTGACTGTTTTATAGCAGCTGCCAAAGTTGGTGAAAAAGGAAGAGTTATTGGAATTGATATGACTAAAGAAATGGTAGTTGAGGCAAGAAAAAATTTAGAAGAAAGCAATTTTAATAATGTAAAATTTATAAATGGAGATATAGAGAATCTGCCAATTAAAGATAATTCTGTAGATGTTATTATTTCAAATTGCGTGATAAATTTATCTCCAAATAAACAAAAAGTATATGAAGAAGCATATAGAGTGCTAAAAAATGGTGGAAGAATAGCAATCTCAGATATTGTTTTAAAAAAAGAGCTAACAGATGAAATGAAGTCAGATGAAAGGCTTTACTGTGGATGAGTAACTGGAGCGACTTCAGTTGAAGTTTTAGAAAATATAATGATAAATGCTGGATTTAAAAATGTAAATATTGTTACAAAAGATGTTTCTGATGAATATGCACAAAAATGGGGGATTAAATATGATATAAAATCATATGTCGATTCATCTATACAAATAGCTTTCAAGTAAAAATTCATATATACAAGTAGATTTTGAGTAAAAATTCATCTATACAAATAGATTTCAAGTAAAAATTTATCTAAATAAATAGATTTTGAGTAAAAATTTATTTACGTAAATAGCTTTTGAGTAAAATAAATAAATAAATTTCTAGAAAATAACAAAATGAAAATTAATGAATAAATTTCTACAAAATAAATCAATCTTCGATTAAATATGTGGATAATTTCTGTACAAAAAAAATAATACTTTGTGTGAAATCAATTTATGCACAATTTTATACACATTATCCACAAAAGTGTGAAAAATTAGTCCACACTTTTTATAATTAAAAATAAAATATTAA
>JAISUA010000191.1 GCA_031272305.1 Clostridioides sp. | reverse complement strand
AATTTATTGTGGAAAGCTGTTTTTGTTTCACTTATTCTAATAAGTGTAATTTTCTCGGCATACGTCATCTGTGCCACGGCTTTAGTATCAACATTTGTATTTGTTGTTTTCTTATTTTTGCCAGAGAAATTAAAGAGATTTTTGACTTCCCCAAGAATAGCAACTGTTTTTTTATTGCTGTCTGCGATTATTGTTCCTTTCTTGGGAGTACTATTAAATCTACCATTTGTAGAAAATTTTGTTGTAAATGTGCTGCATAAGACGAGCAATTTAACAAACAGGTTAAATCTGTATAATATTTATCTATTTCCTGTAATAAAGGAAAAATTGTGGTTTGGGCATGGGTATAGTAATGATGCATTGGAACTTGCGAGTGGAGTTATGTGGAATTCAAAACTTACATATTATGCCAATGCACAAAATGGTTTATTAGATTTTGTAGTTAAATTTGGTGTTGTTGGTGTTACAATTTTTTTGATATTGTTTTATAAGTGTTTTCAAAAGGCAAAGAAGACTAGAAAAGTAGTAGGAATACAAACAGTAATATATGCTTTGATTTTAGCATCTATTGTCGAAGTGACAATAAATTGGATTTTTATTATAGGTATAGCATTAGTTTGTTGGCTTGATAATGATAATTTAGTAACACCAAAAAGTGTGTAAAAATAGCAAGGAGTATTATAAAGTGAAGATATGTATATTATCAATGCAAAGTATAGTAAATTATGGTTCGGTTCTACAGGCATATGCTCTCAGACGTTTACTGCAAAATCTGGGACATGAAGTTGATTTTATTGATATACAAGGAGATGGTGATAGCATACCAGAAATAGATTATAGTAACGATAATATGAGATGCAATTTGATGTATTTGTATCATAGACTTGCTAACCATTTACAACGAAAAAAGATAAAAGAATTTCAGATTGATATGCTTGAACTTAATGAGACTAATAATTTGAAGGAGTATGATGTTTGTGTCATTGGTAGCGATGAAGTATTTAACTGTAATCAAAAATCTAGTTGGGGTTTTTCAATGCAATTGTTTGGTAAGGTTACAAATGCAAAAAAAGTCATTACATATGCTGCTTCTTGTGGGCAGACATCTTTTGAACAATTGACAGATGATAAGAAAGAAAAGATTAAATGTGCACTAAGAAATCTTAATGCAATTTCTGTACGAGATAAAAACACAATGGATTTCGTTAATGCTTTTGGATATCGACAGTGTAATTATAGTCTCGATCCAACACTAGTATATGATTTTTCGAAGGATTTATCTATTAGTTCTACTTCTAAAGGTAAATATAATAATATATGCTTGATTTATGCATATCAGGATAGAATTTCAGATCCGAGGGAGATTTCTTATATCAAAGAATTCTGCAAGAAAAAAGGATTGAGAATTGTAGCAGCAGGTGCATATCAATCATGGTTAAAGGAACAGTTGTATTTGAAGCCGTTTAAACTTTTAGAAGCATTTAGTCAAGCCGATTTTGTTATTACTGATACTTTTCATGGAGCAATTTTTTCTATAAAGTATACTGAAAGATTTGCAATACTTGTCCGAGATGGTAATAGAAATAAACTTCAAGATTTAGTTGAAAGATTAGGTGTAAAGAATCATCGGGCACAAGATATAAGTGATTTGGATAAGATTTATGGCTTAAAAAAAGAAACTGATACTATAGAAAGTGTTATTGCCATGGAAAAGGAAAAATCATACAAATACCTGAAAGAGCAAATTTAGTTATGAAAGAGAGTAGATCAAAATACTTATTGAAGAATACTGCAATTTTTACCATAGGTAATTTTGCGACGAAAATTATTTCTTTTTTTCTTATCCCATTATATACAAGTTCATTATGTACAGCTGAATATGGAATTGTCGATTTAGTTGCTACAATTCCAACTGTCACAATTCCTATCATTACACTTAATATTATAGAATCCGTGATGAGATTCAATATGGATAAAGATGCTGATAAAGATAAAATTACTAAAATAGGCATGGTAATTCTATTAGTTAGTATGGTTGTAGGATTAATTCTAATTCCCATCTGTAGATTATGGGATAAAGTTGATGGGCTTGAGACGATTATTTACCTTTATGTGATAAGTTTAGCTGCAAGTCAATTGTTTTTATGTGATTTAAGAGGGAAAGAGGAATTAGTTAAGTATTGTATTGGGAATATTGCAAATACAGCCCTTATTGCACTGTTTAATATTTGTTTTCTTGTCATTTTTAAATTGGGGATTACTGGTTATCTTCTAGCATACACATTGGCAAATACATTAATAGCGGTATATGCTTTTATAATCGGAAAAGGATACAAAGCTATTTTTGCAAAAATAGATAAAGTAAAGATGATAGAGATGATCAAGTATTCAGTTGTCCTTATACCGAATTCGTTTATGTGGTGGATAATAAATTCTTCAGATCACATTATGGTTACAAGCATGATAGGCGTGGCGGCAAATGGAGTGTACGCAATTTCGTATAAGGTGCCGACACTTATTAACACATTTACCGGTATTTTTAATCAAGCATGGGGCTATTCCGCAATCAAAGAAGAAGGATCTAAAGATGAAACGGAGTATAGCAATAAAGTGTTTGCTAACCTTATATCAGCCATTATGATTATTGGAATATGCATGATGTCGATAATTAAACCTTTTTTAAATGTATATGTTGCAGATGAGTATTTTGAAGCTTGGAAATATACTCCGTTTTTAATCGTTGGTATAGTATATATAACACTTGGCACATTTTTATCAACAAGTTATATGATACATAAAGATAGTATGGGGTTTTTGTTATCAGGCTCTTTTGGCGCAATGCTTAATATAATATTGAATTTCCTGCTAATACCATTAATCGGAGTATATGGTGCAGCGATAGCAACATGTGTAAGTTATATTGGTATATTCTCATTTAGGGTTTTCCACACAAGGAAATATTTGAAGTATAAAGTTCTTACAAGGGATTTTTGTATTGGAACAGTTGCGCTTTGGCTTTCTGGTGCTCTTATGTTTGTAGACAATTTAGTTGGGCAGATTTGTCAGATATTGATTGCATTTGTAATAATTGTACTGTTCCAAAAGACATGGAAGCCATTGCTATTTAGAATTATAGATAAAGTAAAGAAGGTAAAAAAATGAAGAAAGTATCAATTGTAATTCCATTATATAAATCAGAAAAATTTTTAACAAAACTATTGGATTCTATTATGAATCAGACATACAAAAATATTGAAATAATTCTAGTGGATGATGGTTCACCTGATACTAGCGGTGAAATAGCGGATAATTATGCAAAAAAAGATAATAGATTTTTGGTCATTCATAAAGAAAATGGTGGCTGTTGCGATGCTAGAAATAAGGGGTTAGAAAAAGCTTCTGGTGAATATTTAATGTTTGCAGATGGGGATGACTGGATGGAATTAGACTGTATTGAATATTTGGTTAGGATTGCAGAAGACAATGGATGTGAAATGTCAACAACAGATGCAATATTCACTACGAGAAATAGAGAACAGAATAATTTTGATAGTATTAGAGTGATGAATAAGTCAGATGCAGTAGCCAGTATAATTAATACTTTTTATATTCCAGTTGGTCCATGGAATAAATTATATAGTATGAAAATAGTAAAGGAAAATAATCTTTCATTTTCTGTTCCTTGGTTTGGCGAAGGACTTTATTTTTCCGCTATGGCGGCACAATATTCCAATAAGATGGCGGTTGGGCATCG
>JAISUA010000175.1 GCA_031272305.1 Clostridioides sp. | reverse complement strand
ATGTTGCTCCTCTCATTTTTATTAATCAAATATCATTTTTTCGTAATTGAATTTTCCTAGTCGCTTCGAACTTCTCACAATAATTTTTTATAATTGCTTTGAACTTCTCACAGTAATTTTTTATAGTTGCTTCGAACTTCTCACATTAATTTTTTAATGATATTGAATAATTTTTTTCTCACATTATTTTATTATATCAAATTCTTGTAGTATTTGTATATTGTTTTGTTTAAGAAGTGCCGTTGTAACTCCAATTCCTTTTATTTTCCTTCCACTGAATGTTCCATCGTAAATTTCTCTGTAACCACAAGATGGACTTCCATCTTTTAATATAGCTTGTGTACATTTACATAACTTCGCTATTGAAAGAGTTTCCTTCGCTCCTTTTATAAATTTATCTGTAACATCATTACCTTCACAATCAAACACTCTTCTTTCTCCTTGCAAATATGATTCATTCTTTTTTATTTCAGCAGGAAGTCTAGGAGTCGCAAGTCCACCTAATTGTTCAGGACAAATCGGCACAAATTCCTTATCCTCCAAATATTTATTTACCTCTATATTAAAATTATTCTTTCCACTATATTTACAATTTACTCCTAATAAACACGCTGACACTAAAATCATTTTTCATCCTCTATTTTTATTTAAATTCTTTTATTTAAATTCGACAATTGTTACGCCTATTCCACCTTCGCCATACACTCCAGGTCTTTGAGATTTGACATTTCTATTTCTTTTGATAACATCTTGAAGCCCTTTTTTAAGTACTCCTGTTCCTATTCCATGTATCACTGTTACTTTTTCAAGACCTGAAATACAGGCATCATCCAAATATTTTTCAACAGCCATAGTTGCCTCTTCAAGATTCATCCCTCTCAAATCAACTTCACTTTTGACTTTTCCTGATTTAGACTTGATTATATTTCTAGTAGACTTGGTTACTATATTTTTTTCTGACTTCTTGTTTCTAGTAAGTGATTTAAAAGGTAGCGTCATTCTCATTATTCCAATTTGAACAACTGCTTCTTTCTTAGCATTATCTACAGATAATACACTTCCATCTTGATTAAGAGAAACAATTCTCACAGACTCTCCAGGTTTTAAGTCTTTTATAATTTGATTAGAAACTTTAGGAACAATCATACTTTCAACAGATGGTTGAAGTTTTCCTATAGAATCTCTCAGTTCTTTTCTAAGCTCTTCTTCTCTTCCATCAGAGACTTTGTATCTTCTTTGCTTTTCTAATTCTTTCAACTCTTTGATTATCCTATCAGCTTCTTCTTTTGCATCTCTAAGTATCGAAAAGGCTTCTTTTCTAGCTCTCTCAAGACTTTTTTCTTTTTTCTTTTCAAGCTTTTCCAATTTTTCATTGTAGCGTTTCTTTTCTTCTTCTATTTCTAATCTTAATCGTTTTGCTTCGAGTCTTTCTTCTTCTGCTTTGAGTCTTGATATTTCAGCATTTTGAAGCACATCTTCTAACATAATATTATCTGTAGTTATATGTTCTTTCGCTTTTGAAATTATATAATCTCCTAAACCAAGTTTTCTTGAAATTTCAAAAGCATTTGATTTTCCAGGTACGCCTATTAATAATTTATATGTTGGGCTGAGAGTATCAATATCAAACTCAACTGCAGCGTTTTCAACTCCATCATTTGTAATTGCATAATTCTTAAGTTCACTATAATGAGTTGTAGCTACACAATTTGCTCCTACGCCTTTTACAAATTCCAAAATAGAAATTGCAAGTGCAGCTCCTTCTACTGGATCTGTACCAGCACCCAACTCATCGAAAATCACAAGTGAATCTTGTGTAACTTCATCCAAAATACTTACTATATTCGTCATATGTGATGAAAATGTAGACAAACTTTGCTCTATGCTTTGTTCATCTCCTATATCAGCAAATATATTATCAAATATACACATCTTACTTCCAAAATCAGCAGGAATATTAAGTCCACTTTGCGTCATAAGTGCCAAAAGACCGACTGTCTTTATAGTGACAGTCTTTCCTCCTGTGTTTGGTCCAGTAATCACCAATGTATTGAATCCATCGCCTAAATATATAGTATTTGAAATAACTTCTTTTTTCCCTATCAGAGGATGTCTTGCGTTTTTAAGATAAATTTTCTTTTCATTATTTATTTCTGGTTTTATTCCTCTCATTGAAATAGAAAGTTTTCCTTTTGCAAAAATAAAATCAAGCTGTGATAAAATCGTTTGATTTTGAATTATTCCTCTACCACAATCTCCAACTTCTGAAGAAAGTTCTTGTAAAATCCTCTCTATCTCTTCTTTTTCTTTCAATCTAAGCTCTCTAAGCTCATTGTTCATATTTACTATGCTCATTGGCTCTATAAAAAAAGTAGCTCCTGATGAACTTTGGTCATGCACTATTCCAGAAACATAAGACTTGTACTCTGCTTTAACAGGTACTACAAATCTATCATCTCTTATGGAAACAATAGCATCTTGCAAATATTTTTGATATGTTGAAGATGTAATTATTTGATTTAATTTTGATCTAATTGATTGATTTTTTTGTATTATGCTCCTTCTCAAATTTTTGAGTATAGGTGACGCATTATCTGAAATTTCTATCTCGCTAATAATCGAACTTAAAATTTTATCCTCCAGCTCTCTGAAAATAAATAATGATTCTGACATTCCTTGAATGATTGGATACACAAAATCTTCTTGTGCATTAGAAGCTAATATTCGTTTAATATTTCTTGCTACTTGTAAATTTTTTGCTATATTTAATAAACTTCCTGCATCAAGCGACGCTCCTATTTCAGCTCTTTTCACCTTGTCCTCTACATCACTTATTCCACTAAGTCCTACAGAACCTTTTTTTATCAAAATACTTTCAGCTTCATTTGTTTCTTCCAAAGTTTGATTTACTATATCTATGTTTGAACTTGGTTCTAACTTTTCAATAAATGATATTCCTAATTTCGATGATGCAAAAGATTTTAAGATTTCTTTTATCTTTTGAAATTCTAAAACTCTCATTGACTTTTTGTTCATTATAAATTTTCATTCCTTTCTATATATCATATTTTAGTTGCTTTCAATACAGATTCTACAGAATTTTGCTTTACTTATCAAGCAAATTCCAAAAAAAATATTCAAAAATATATCATAATAATCTATCATAAGTGACCTAATTTATATTATACTATAAGAGAAGGAATTTTATTTAATTATTCCTATAAAAACTAATTAAGAGGGGGCTATTTTTATGCCAGAAGTTTTAAAAGGTTTAAAACCAGAAAGTGTTATGAGAAATTTTGAATTGCTTACTCAAATTCCAAGAGGTTCTGGAAATGAAGAAGCAGTAAGTAACTTTTTAGTTGAATTTGGTAAAAAATTAGGTCTTGAAACTTATCAAGATGAAGTAAAAAATGTTTACATCAAAAAACCAGCTACAAAAGGTTACGAAAATAAACCAGGTGTAGTTATTCAAGGTCATATGGATATGGTTTGCGAAAAAGAAAAAAATGTTGAATTTGATTTCGAAAAAGATCCTATCCAATTAGTCGTAAAAGACGACATGATCTATGCAAATGGAACTACTCTAGGTGCTGATAACGGTATCGCTGTAGCTATGGGTATGTCTGTTCTTGAAGACGATACTCTTGAACATCCAGCTGTAGAAGTTTTCGTGACTGTAAACGAAGAATCTGGAATGGATGGTGCAAATGGTGCTGATCCTGCTCATATAGAAGGAAAATATATCATCAATATCGATTCAGAAGAAGAAGGATTTATCACTGTAAGTTGTGCAGGTGGTAAAAATGTTTTATCAACTCTTCCTGTAACATTTGAAGATGTAGATTCAAATAAAAAAGCAATTGAAATCGTAGTTGAAGGTCTAAAAGGTGGACATTCTGGTATGGAAATTGTTTTACAAAGAGCAAATGCAAGTAAACTACTTGGAAGAATACTTCATTTACTTACAGTAGAATACGATTTGGCTGATATTGAAGGTGGAACAAAACACAATGCTATACCTCGTGAAGCAAATGCTACAATCCTTATAGATTCTGCTAATCAAGAAGAACTTGCAAAACAAATAAAATCTATAGAAGATACTTTTAAAAATGAATTTGCGACAGCTGATCCAGGATTAAAGGTAAGCATCATTGAAGCAACTAAAACTCCTGAAAAAGTTTTAAGTTCTGATAGTAAAGAAAAAATACTTCAATTTATCTTAGTATCTCCTCATGGAGTACAAACTGTCAGCCAAGAAATAGAAGGACTTGTTGAAAGTTCTGCAAACTTTGCAATTATGAAATTAAATGAAAACGATATTACTTTCCTAAGTTCTATAAGAAGCTCTATAATTTCAATAAGAGAAGAAATTGCAGAAAGAATATTCTCTCTAAGCAAACTTGTAGGTGCAACAGTAACAATTGAAAGTCAATATCCTGCTTGGGAACATGCTAAGGATTCAAAACTTGAAAAACTTGCTTATGACGTATGGAAAAAAACAACTGGAAAAGATCCTGAAATCACAGCTATACATGCTGGTCTTGAATGTGGAATCCTACTTGATAAATTAGAAGGATTCGAAGCAATATCAATCGGACCTGATACATTTGACGTGCATACTCCAAACGAACATGTAAGTATCAAATCAATTGAAAATGTTTGGAACTATCTAGTAGAATTACTAAAAGAAATCAACTAATTTTTATCTAAAAAGCAAGAATACTCGATACTTTAGTGCCGAGATGAATTGCCCTATTCACTTATACTTATATATGTTAAAATATCGATAAGTGGTGTTTTAACAACTGAAAAAACAAATAAGTGTATAGCTATACTCTTATTTGTTCTTATTTAAAATGTGTTTAAGTTAAAACATTGTTAGATAAACAATATAAAAAATCTCTGTAGGTAACAATCCTTACAGAGATTTTTGATGTATAAATCAATTTATACATTGATGTTTTTTATATGTTCTAATCGTCATGACTATGCTAAGTAATATCAAAACTGCATATACAATTATCCTCATCCATACAATATTTATAACTACTCCAAAGAAACTGTACAAAGTATAGCCAAGCATAGATTCACTAAATGTTTCTAACATAATGCTATATGGCATACATAAATATATATGTGTCCATAATCCGTCCCAACTACTAATACTCATAAACATTGAAATTAAAAATATCAATATCACTATTGACATCACTACAGATGTCTTTTTTAGTTTTTCCGATAAAAACAATATAAATGTCGACATTCCTATCAAATATACAAATCCTGTGATGATTGTAATAATAGTTGCTGTTAAAAAGTTCATATTATACGGTGATATCAAGTTCATATTTTGTATAGGAAGATTCCATCCATCAAATCCACTTGCACCGAAATTTATACACATTACTACTAATAGATTTAGTACAAAAACTAAAGACACAAATATAATAGAAGAAATAATTTTTGCTTTTGACAACTTTTTCTTTCCAAGTTTACTAGTCATAATAATATTATCTGTTCCAAGTTGTGATTCTCTGGCGAATACGCCTGTCAACGTCATACATATAAATATTATCGCTAAATTAAGTAACTCAAAAGTACCTAAAAAATTAGACCAACCACTGTGATAGCCTATTTTGTATTCATTTGTTCTATTTCCGATTTTATTCAACCAATATTGTTTTTTAGTTTGACTACTTCTATTAGAATCTTTGAACAAATCATTAAGTACATAATCTATTTTTTTATTAATTGACTCAGAAAAACTTTTTTCTTTCTCAAGATCAACTTTTTTTATTTCATTTAGATAAATATCTTCTTTTCCAGGCTTTTTGTATACATCATCAATCAACCTAAGATAATGAAAAAAAGGAATTACTTTTGAATTGTAAATATTTTCTTTAAGTTTGATATTTCCTTCATCATCAGTGATAGTATTTTCCTTAGATGAAAATAAATCTTGATAAGATTGTATAATATCTATAGCACTTTTATCATTTAAATAAGAAGGTAATGATTTATAATTGTTTTTTTCTATTAAAAAAACTTGATTGCTTGTGAATCCATTTCTTATGATATCTCCATTTTTATCAGCTGTACTCATTTGTGAAATACTAACCTTGAATAAAAAAGTTGTACTTATTATACTCAAAATAATTAGAAATATATTTAATTTACTCTTAATCAATTTTTTAAACTCATAAAAAATCAGTTCCCTCAATTCAATCTCTCCTTTCACAATAAAACTCACTTATCCTAACAACTATACTTTATTTTTCTTCGTCTAAGATGTCATCAAAGTAAAACAAATATAAATCTTCTAATCTAGGAGCTACATTTATAGCTGTATCAAAAGGTTTTTCATTTGAAATAATCTTAACATTTACTTTATCTCCTATATAACTTATATTTGATATCATAAAATCATCTCTCATCATATCAAAATCATTTTCATTCAACTTTACACTCCAAACTTTTTGTTCTATAGTTTTCAAAAGATTTGATACATTATCTTTGTTTATAAGTTTTCCTTCTTTTAAAAACATTATTTCATCAGCTATTTGTTCAACATCAGTCACAATATGTGTTGAAAGTATGATTATCTTATCTTTTGATAAATCTGAAATAATATTTTTCAGCCTTATTCTCTCTTTTGGATCAAGACCTGCTGTTGGTTCATCAAGTATCAAAATCTTAGGATCATTTATAAGACTTTGTGCTATGCCTAATCTCTGTCTCATTCCTCCTGAATAAGCTTTTATTTTTTTATTTTTATGTTCATAAAGATTGAATTTTTTTAGTAATTCTTTCGTTTTTTCTTTTGCTTTTTTGCGTTCTAATCCTTTCAAAGCACATACGTACATCATAAAATCAAAACCTGTGTATTCTGGATAGTATCCAAAATTTTGTGGCAAATATCCTAATATTTCTGGAAATCTTTCTCCCATTTGATCTATATTTTCACCATTCACTTCGATTGTACCACTGGTTGGATTCAATATTCCACAAATCATACGAATAGTTGTAGATTTCCCAGAACCATTTGGTCCAAGAAAACCATATATTCCTTCTGTCAATTCAACATTAAGATTTTTGACAGCTGTCTTTTGTCCATAATTTTTTGTTAAATCATTAATCTTTAATATCATATTTTTGTCACCTTTCTTAAAAATCTATTCTAATATATTTGATGTCGTCTAAATGCCATGATTGTAAGTGATACAGTTAAAATAATCAATAATATATACAATCCAATTCTCATTGAAATTAAATCCGCAACTCTTCCAAATATTTCATAAGAAAAATAACTCAAATAAGACTTTGAAAAAACTTCTTCAAGCAAATTTTTCGGCAACAACAAATAAATTCTATTCCACAATTTACTCACTTCACTTAAGTGTAAAAAATATGTTATCATAACTATCGACGAGGTTGCAGCTATTGGAACACTACTTTTTTTAGAAATAGACGACACAAAAAGAGTAAAACAAGACATAAAAACTGACATCAAGATTATAAAAAATATCATCAACATACTTGCTTGCAACATGTTTAGCCTATATGGACATGCTAAATTTAACAATTGTATAGATAAATCAAAACCATCAAAACCACAACATATGAAAATCATCGCATAATCTAAAAAAATATGAACTATTATTGTAGAAATTGAAAAAATCAATCCTGCTAATATCTTTGTTTGTGCTAATTTTTTTCTACCATATTTCGAAGTGAAAATAATATTGTCAGTTCCTTGAGAATATTCATTCGAAAAAGAAAAAG
>JAISUA010000194.1 GCA_031272305.1 Clostridioides sp. | reverse complement strand
AAAAGTTTTTTCTTTCCTTGTTTTAACACGTTAAAAAGCATATTTACTTCTTTTACTTTTAACAAAACTATTATTCCCAAATACAAAAGTGCACCAACTACAGATGCAACACCAACACTGACAAGTTCTTTAATCATACCTGTTCCCAAATATGCGTATAAAAATTTATATATAAATAACGCACAAAACGCCATAACAATTGAAGCTCCTAAGCTTTTAATTCCTGTACTTATTATCAACTTTTCTCCAAAATAACCACTTTTCTTTTGAAGAGATACAAATAAAAGTGCAACTGTAATCATTGTTGCAATGCTTGTTGAAAATGCTAATCCTTTGTATCCAAATGGTTTTATAAGTGTAAAATTAAGCACAATATTGCATATAAGAGCAATTGAGCTATTTATCATAGGTGTCTTTGTATCTCCCATAGAATAAAATACTCTATACAAAATATCTCTTATCCCTAAAAATGTAAGCCCTGTTGCGTAAAGTCTAAGTGCTGTTCTAGTAAGTTGTGTAGACTCTGCATTAAATTTTCCTCTTTCAAACAAGATTCTAACTATTGGTTCAGCAAAAACAATAAATCCTACAGAAATCGGAAGCACTACAAGAATTATAAAATTCGAAGATGTCACAACTGTTTCAATAAATCCTTTTTTGTCTTTTTTATTTGTTAACTTTGATAATTTGGGATATACTGCTGTCACGATTGACGTAACAAACAATGCTATAACAAAATCATTTAATTTACTTGCATAATCAAGTGCAGAAAGTTTTCCTGTAGCTAAAGTTGTAGCTAGCAATTTATCTACATAAACATTTATTTGTCCTATAGAAACACCTAATAACATAGGCATAATCATACTTAACATTTTTTTGATTGAATCATCTTTAAAATTTATATATGCTTCATATTTATACGAAAGTTTCTTTGCAAATGGAAGTTGAAATATAAGCTGACTTGCCATAGCAATCAACGCTCCAACAGGCAAAATATATAACTTGTTTGTAACGGCACTCACAATAGTAGACAAAATAATTATTATACTGTAAGGAAGTCCTACTAAACTAGGTATAGCGAAACTATTATTAACTTGTAAATACGCACCTATCAATTTACTTCCACTAATAAACAGAACTCCTGAAATCATTATTCTTGTAAATTTGACAGCCATTGCAAATTTCTCAGGATCAGATCTAAATCCAACTGCAAAAACAGTTACAAATTGTTTTGTGAATAGAAGTCCTACTATCGCTATTATGATAGCTATTACATAGCAAATATTAAGTATATTATTTGTAAATTTAAGTGCTCCTTCATCACCTTTTTTCTCTTTAGATTGAAAATAAAGTGGTATGAAGGTCGTAGCAACTGCAGATCCAATTATCGCTATAATAAGACCTGGGATTCCTACTGTAAGTACAAATACATCTTTGACCATACTTGTACCATAATAATACGCAAGTACTTGTTCTCTAACAAATCCAAGTATTTTAGAAAGCATTGTTGCTAACATTATCCATATTGCTGCTTTAGCAGTCTTTGACATCTTATTTCTCCTTACTACTCAATAGATGAAGATTCATTTCTAGTATAGAAAACCATAACAAAGCATTGTTATTCTTACTATTCAATAGATGCAAGTATAGTATTTATCTTCACTTCAGCACTATTTTCATCATGTGCATTTACGCTGACATAAAATTTGATCTTAGGTTCTGTTCCAGAAGGTCTTATCGCAATCCAAGAATCTTCTTCTAATATAAATTTAAGTACATTCGATTTAGGAAGATTTCCTATTCCTTCTGCAAAATCAAGTTTTTCTTTTACTTTTATATTACCTATAGTATCTATCTTTGAATATCTGTATTTATTCATCATTGAATCTATAATTTCTTTACCTTTGATACCTTCAAAAGTTAAAGATTTTTGTTTTTCTTTGTAAAATCCAAATTCTTTGTATATATCTAAAAGTGCATCATACATACTCATTCCCTTTGATTTATAATAAGCACTCATTTCACATATTAAAAGTGATGCTACTACTCCATCCTTATCTCTAGCATGAGTTCCTATCAAATATCCATTACTCTCTTCATATCCCATAATAAAATCTTTTTTTATTTCATCGAAATAGTTTATCTGCTCGCCTATATACTTGAATCCTGTAAGAGTGTTTATACAATCTACACCATATTTTTTAGCAATCATAGCTCCTATCTCAGATGTCACAACTGTCTTTATAATAACAGGATTTTGAGCTAATTTTCCTAATTCGCTTTTGCTACTTAAAATATAATTCACTAGCAAAGCTCCTATTTGATTTCCATTTAGAAGTTTAAATTCTCCACTTCTATCTCTCACTACAAGCCCTAATCTATCAGAGTCTGGATCTGTAGCTATTATCATA
Organism: Clostridioides sp.; assembly: GCA_031272305.1. Taxonomy (GTDB): domain Bacteria; phylum Bacillota; class Clostridia; order Peptostreptococcales; family Peptostreptococcaceae; genus Metaclostridioides. Next base: position 4,064 of record JAISUA010000194.1, on the reverse strand, counting down.
TCTGAATTGTTTTCTTTAGCTAGTTTGATAGCAATATCATATACTTCTTCTACTTCTGGATTTGGATATGATACTGTTGAAAATTCACCATCAGGCAACTCTTGTTCTTTTACAACTATTATATTTTCGAAACCAACTTCTTTCAATACAGTTCTAACAGGTATGTTTCCTGCTCCATGAAGTGGCGTATATATTACTTTCAAATCTTTAGCATAGTTTTTCAATACATCTGGTCTGATAATTTGTTTCTTAACCTCTTCATAGTAAGCTCTGTCAACTTCTTCTGATAAAATTTCAATAGTTTCATAGTTTGCATATGAAGTTGTGTTCAATCCATTATTTTTGTTTTTATCGCTTAATTTATTTTTATCTTTGTCAGTTTCTTTTAAATCAAATGTATACTTTTTATCTTTTTTATCATTTGTATTTAATTTTGAATTTTCATTGTTAAATTCACTTATATCTTTATCAGCTTGATTTAAATCAAATTTATCATTTTTATCATTTATAACAATCTTATTTTCTTTAAAATCTTCTTCTTTCGTCTTGAATGTAACACAATAATCAGTGTTATTAATATAGTCGATTATTTTTTTTGCCTCATCTTCTAATACTTGACAACCTGTTTGGTCATATAATTTATATCCATTATATTCCTTAGGATTGTGACTTGCTGTGATTACAACACCCATTATACAACCTAGATGTCTAACAGAAAAAGAAAGTTGTGGCGTCGATCTCAAGCTATCAAATAAGTAGGCCTTTATTCCCATTATCGCAAATGTTTTCGCTACCTCTTGAGAAAATTCCTTCGAGAGATTTCTAGAATCATGAGCAATCACTACTCCTCTTTTTCTATCTTCTTCAGAGTATTCAGCAAGTATGTAGTTAGCTATTCCAATCGTAATAATTCTAACTGTATGTAAATTCATTCGTGTACTTCCTGCACCTATTAATGCTCTGATACCTCCTGTACCAAATTCAAGAGATCTAGAAAATCTATCTTCTATTTCTTTATCGTTATCTTTTATTGAAATAAGTTCTTCCTTCAATGATCCATCAAATTTCGGAAAACTCATCCACCAATTGTATCTTTCAATATAATTCATAAAAACTTCCTTTCAATATGAAATTCATATTTGACATTGACATATCTATAATTTTTAAATTGACAGTGTCAAGATTTTGTATAAACTTTTTTTATCTTACAAACAATTTATACAAATATTGACAATAGCCTTAGGTTTAATTTGTATTTTTTTATTTTTTCAGCTACTATATTCCAACATTGACTAAAGCCTCCGTATGGTGATTTTTAGATTTTATTTCTTTTCACATTTATAGCCTCAAATTTTATAGCTCTGAAAACTAAAACAACAATTATCGCAGACAGCACACATACTGATACAAAAGTTCTTCCTGAAAAGAAATCTTTTGCAGAGTAAGGCTCTACTTTTTTCCCTATCTCAATCAAAGTTTTTACTTTCTTACTGTCCAAAAACTTCTCATGACTTTTTGAAAATGTTTCATTCACAACTAATATAGGTATGTCCTCTTTTGCTGCTATTACTCCCAAAGACATATAATCATAATTTTTAAAATTAGGTCCAAAAACCATATTCGCTGTATACAATTTATCATAACTATCTTTAGAATACAACTCATTTATCAAATCAATATTTGTAGTAGTCTGACCCATAGTATCAAGCGACTCCAAATTGTCATATTTTGATATCATATCAGATGTCATAATATCTTCAACACCTAACATGTATATTTTTTTTAAACTCTTGCTTTCTAAGAAATCCAAAGAACTTTCTACATCATCAGATGACACCCATATGATTGGATAGTTGTTCTTAGCTGCATATGCATATATTGAAATTGCGTTTTCAAATCCTATCTTATCAGAAATTAAAAACGCTTTATCAAATTCTTGTTGTCTATATATTTTTCTAGCTATATTCAAAGATGTTGCATATCTATCTTGTCCATGAATTCTTTCAACTGATATTCCTTTTTTTACAAGCAATTGTTCTGTTTCCCATGATACTGCACTATATCCACCAACGATAGTTACTTTTTTAACATTTGAGTTGTCTATATACTTTCTTGTCAAATTTCCCATATTTGAACTCTTATTCACTACAACTGGAGCATTCTTCAAGAAAGCAAGAGGACTCACACTTACAGAATCATACATTGATCCTCCACCTATAAGCACAATTTCATCACTTTGCTTGAAATATCTGTTGTTTAACTCATTAGAAATCTCATTTGGCGTTCCATCAATATTTTCTATATTTAAATTGTCATAAGCATGTAACGAATCAATTTTGATAAACATTGAAACTCCAATTAAAATTGGTAAGATTACTTTTTTTATATTAATCATATGCAACTATTCCTTTTCTTTTTTCTTTTTTTGACGAATTATTACTTGCTATATCAACGCAAATATAAAAACTTAAACATTTATTTTATTAATTATCACACTCCTGAAAACTTGATTATCTATAAAATTTCAGAGTAGCAGTATCTATCTTTAGATAGTTGAATTAAATTGGACTCCTTCCTATCGTAAAGAGCCCAAAAAAATCACAACGAAAATATTTATCTTGCACCTTCACCAGTAAAAACAACTTTTACAGTTCTCAGCAAAATATTAACATCTAAAAGAAAACTTCTATGTTTTATATAATAAATATCTTCTTTTAATTTTTCTTCAGGAGTTATATCATAACCACCATTTACTTGAGCCCAACCAGTAAGCCCTGGTTTGACTGCTAACCTATTTACAAATCCAGGTATTTCCTTATTGAATTGCATAGTGAAATTTGGTCTTTCTGGTCTTGGTCCTATTATTCCCATATTTCCGATTAAAATGTTAAATAATTGCGGAATCTCATCTATTCTCGTCTTTCTTATAAACTTTCCAATCTTAGTGATTCTCGGATCATCTTTAGAAGCCCATCTAGCACCGTATTTCTCAGCATCCATTCGCATAGATCTCAATTTGTAAATATAAAAACTTTTCCCACCTTTTCCAAGTCTCTCTTGCTTATACAAAACAGGACCTTTATCTTCTATCTTGATCAATATTCCAAAGATAAATATAATAGGAAGTCCTATGATTAGCCCCACCAAAGACAGAACTATATCTAAAATTCTTTGATAAAAGTCAAATAAAAAAGAACCTTTCACAAGAGAATAATCTATATTTATAATATCCGAGCTAAATGTTTCGGCATTGTTTTCTTTTGCTACTGGATAATCACTGTTATTTTGTTTTTCTGTATCTCCATTATAATATCCAGACATAGCTTCCTCCATCATGTGTTTTCACTTCCAAACTTAATAATATGTTTTTTATGCGTCAAATTTTTTAATTACAAACTTAATAATATATTTTTTATACGTCAAATTTTTTAATTAACTTATTCATTATTTTTGTTTACTCTTATATTATACTTAAGAAATAGTAATTTATCAATAAAATATCCGATTTTCTCAACTTATTATTTTGTTTTTTTGTCGATAATAGGAAAATATTCGATAAATATTCACCAAATATTATATAACCTGAAAAATCCTAAGACTGATAATTTGTCTTAGGACTTTTTTATTTCAATATTTATTACTTGAATAAATATACTCTATTTTAGTTCTTATTTCTTTATCAATAGAATATCTATGTTTTTGTTATCTAGCGTATATATCTTTTCTTATCGACAAATCTCTTCTATTTGTTTATCAATAAATCGACTATACTATTGACTACGTGTTCTTTTACTTCTCCACCTACTCTTACTATGTTCTTGATGATTCTTTGGTTGAACACGTCTTTTTGTGAATCCTTAAGTTCTGATGAAGTTAGCACTACTGGTGCATTTTTCTTTGCTGCAAGTGGTGATATTACTAAACTGTCTATAAGTTTTTCACTTTCTGTAACATATATAATATCCATCTTATTTGAATTTGAAGCATTTGTATTAGTGTTGTTTGTATTTGTATCAGTGTTATTTGCATTAGCATTGTTTGTATTTGTATTATTTGTATCAGTA
>JAISUA010000078.1 GCA_031272305.1 Clostridioides sp. | reverse complement strand
ATACAAATCCTCCTAATGCCACAATTAAAAGCACTCCTAAAATTACTATTTTCTTTTTCATATTAAATACTCTCCTTTAATTTGCCTCTTTCAATTATATAACTCCTGTGGGCAATCTTTTTAAAATCTATATCATGGCTCACAACGACAATTGTTTTCCCTTCACTATTTAACTTAATTAGGGTATCCATTACAATTTTTTTATTTTCATTATCAAGTGAACCTGTTGGTTCGTCAGCAAGCATAATATCAAATGGTTTTATCATATTCCTTGCAAGAGCAACCCTTTGTTGTTCTCCACCAGAAAGTTCATATATTTTAGATTTTAGCTTATTGGCTACTCCCATTTTACTTAATGCATTTTCTATAAGTTCTTTTTTATCTTTTTTATTATTATATTTGGCAGCAAGTAACATGTTTTCTTCAACAGTCATTTTTTCAACAAGTGCAAAATTTTGGAATAGATATGCTATATTCATTCTCCTTAATAACTCACTTGTTTTCTCTTTTCTTACAGGATCATCCTTAGAAAAACATATTATTTTTCCAGAATTATAATTTTCAAGAGTTCCTATAATGTTTAAGAGAGTCGTTTTTCCACTACCACTTTTCCCGAATATACAGATAAAATCACCTGCATAAATATCTAAACTAATATCTTCCAAAATACTATGATTACCGTATTTTTTTGATATATCCTTTAATGAAATCTGAGGTTTTTCCATAACTATCTAACACCCATCCTTTAATCTAATTACAATATTTTTTTCATTTTTCTTTAATTGTATTATTTCTATTGAAAAACATATACTTACACAGATAATAGCTATAAGAATAGTTAATAACAATTTATTATTAGTCCATCCATCTCTTGGTACGAAAAATCCAAATTGACTGAAATATCCTGTAAATATTATTGCTAAAATTAATAATACAATGCTCAGTAAATAGATAATACCATTTTGTAAAATTTTACTTTTATGAATAGACATAAAATCATATCCCAACAATCTCGAAACATAAATACGTTGCCCATGATTATAAAAATAAGATTCCTTATCTATCTTAAGTAATGTACTAAGTATCAATAATGATAAAATAAATCCCATAAAATAAATAAGTGCTTCTATCTTAAATTCATCTACCTTTGAAGCTACTTCATCATAAACACTTGTAATATACAAAATATATTGTGCAGAATCTGTTTTTTCTATAATAGGCTTTAAGTTATCATAGGCATTTTTAGAATCAGAAATATATGGATGAAATTTCCCATTTACTAATGATGGTAACTTTACTCCCCCAGTAGGATCTAAGTTTTTTCCATCTACCATAATCAAAATATAATTTAAGGTATTAGGCTCATCTAATCTTTTCTGACTATCAAAAGAAAACATTAACTGTCCTTTTTTTATAGGGATATATACTTCATTCATATACCCTTGTTTTATTTTATTTACTCCTATATGGTCATCTCTTATATTTCTTTTATCTGAATCAGTTATTTTTATATTTTCTGGCACAAATATCAACCATTCACCTTCATTTGCTTCATAGTTACTTAAAGGTTTATTATCTTTATCAACTAAGTTGCTCATTCTTAAGTAGTTCTTATTAATGTATGTATATTGTCCATTGAAAGCCTGTTGTTTTACATGCTCTTCGTCCTCTTCGTCAAAAAACATTCCCTCTTGTTTTATATTAGGTGCATCAAATAATATAGCTCCTTCAGCTTCCAATGTGTCCCATAAATTATTTAACTTAGGAACTACAATATCCTCAAATTTCTCATCATCTTTAACATAACTCCATGGCCAGGTACAGCTAATATTGGCATAATTTTTTGATTTGTCCCAATTAGCGATATATGGCTTTAACTTAATATAATTGCATAGTCCAAACACACTGACAATCAAAAGATACAAAACCACTGCGATTGAACCCGTCTTAATAAGCATTGAGCTTTTATTATAGCTTTGCCTATATCCTTTTAAGCAAGATATTATATTAACTCTTTTTGTCTTATAAAAAATCATCAAAAACTCTAACAACACTGCGATGATTCCTATTAATAATACTAAAAAGTATATTTTTTTCATGGAAAATACATATCGTACAACTGAATCAGGTTTGACCAAAAAATACAATGCTATTGTTGTTGTAATTAGTGAAATTAAAATAGGGATACCTAACAATTCTATAGTTTTTCTAAAGCTAAATTCCTTTTTATCATGTCCAAGTAATGATATTATTGATATTTCCTTTGAAATATCTCCGTTATAAATAACAAAGCTAAACATCAGTGAAGCTATCAATATTAATGTCGACACAATATATAAAAATGCCTGTTTCTGTGTAAGTTCACTCGCAATGGAAAACGTTGTATCAATGGTAGCTTCTATATTCAAGTTTCTTGTATCATTTAACTCATTTACAAAATTCTTAATATCAACACTCTTACCTTTTATATGATAATCTCCATCAAATAGACTTGTCTTAATATTAGAATATGAAATAACGTTTACATCTTTTGCAGTCAATAAGTTGATGTTCTTCAAAGTTTTAAATTTATTAATTTCATCAAAATTCTCAGTAATGCTTATATTTTTAAATGATTTTTCAAACCATTTTGCTTCATTTAAATAAATGTAAATATTTATCTTTTGTTTTTCATATCTTGTATTCTTAGGTTCATATACTTCTTTAATAAAACTAATATTATTTTTATTTGCAATTTTTTGTATTTCATTTATATTACTTTCTATCTTTTCTGGTTTTGCAACAATATTTATGGTAGTATCAAATTCATTAATAAAAGCATTTATAAAACATGCATCATCATCAAAAAATTTACCTAAGCTTATTACCATAACCAGTAAAATTATTAATAAAGCCACTAATTTCTTCATTACAATACATCCTTCTCTGTATATATTACTAAATAAATTTAAAAAGTTCCAATCTATATGTAAGTAGATTGGAACTTCTAAATCCAATCTTTAACTATTTAACATCTGCCCAAGCTTTATTTCCAAGACGTGCTTTCTCCCAAGAAGCAGATGCTGTTTGACCAGGTTTTGTCCATCCTGAATAAGAATATTTTAAACCTGCTCCTCTAACAGCAGTTTTATGTGTTTTACTCTTATGATCATACTTAGACCAAACTTGAGTATCATTTACACCATGGTGCCATCTTCCACCTAAGAAGTCTTTCCAACCACTATCATAATTACATGGAGTAATATTAAATTCCTCTTCTTCTACATTCACTTCATAACCCAATCCATCTACATACGGTAAATCATTCTCCTCTGCATATACTGAACCAATTGATGTTAGCAATACACCTGATAATAATACTGCTGATAACATTTTTTTCATATTAAATTATCCTCTCTAATTTTTAATTTTTTGAAATAGTTACCAAATAAATTAAAGATATCTCCATTCCTATACCTTTAAGTATTCTTATAGCACATGATAATAGCCTCCTTTTATATATTTTATAAACCAATAAACTCTTAGTTTATAATTTCAATCTTAAAATTTATATAGTAAAATCTAACCTTATATTAATTATAGGTTAGATTTTATTTTAAGTGTTTACATTTACTTTTAAAATTTCTTTCTTTTTTCTTTCTTTTTTTATCTTCAAATAGGTAAAATTATTTCTGCAAAAACTTTATTATCTTTAACTACAATTTCAAATTTTCCATCTAAATGTTTTATAATATCATTTACTATTGTTAAGCCTAATCCTGAACCGTTATTTATCATATGATTTCTTGATATATCTCCTCTGTAAAATTTTAATTTTACAAGGTTCCAGTCTATATTTACATTATCCTCTATTTCATTACTTATATTTATCATTAATTTTTTATTCGAAATCATGACAGTTACATTGATGTCAGTTCCTTTTTTAGCATATTTATTAGCGTTTGATATTAGATTATCTATAATTCTCAACAGTAACTCTGGATCAATTTTTATCTCTTTATTGCTAGTATTTACAAAATCTATGACTATAATATTATTCTTAATTAAAGTTTTTCTTTCTTCTTCCCATTGTTTAAAAAATACTTCTATATTAACTTTTACAATATTAAGAGGAATTTCATTAAGATTAAATTTCAAATACGAAAAAAAATCTTTACTTAAATCATTTAAGATTTTCACATTTTTTAAAATTATTTTTATAAACTTTTTTTGTTGTTCTCTTGTTAGATTGTCTTCATCATTAAGTAAAGTTAAATATCCAAGTAAGTTTGAAAGTGGAGTTTTAATATCATGTGCTAAGTATGTCAATAAATCAGTTTTTTATTTATATGCCATCTCATAATTTTTTTCCATCTCTAATTGATATTTACGAATATTAATAAACTCTAGTCTTTCGTTTGATAATGATTCATGGAAGTTCATAATATATGATGATTCCCCCTTTATATACTTGATTCCAGATAAAAAATATTCTCTATATTTTTCAAATTGTTTTTTTTGTATAAAAAAACATCCAATTATTAAGATAATACCCCCTAATAAAATAAAAATGTATCTACCAAATTGAAAATAAATTGTATACATATAATTCAAAGGAGTTTCTATATCTATACTCTCTACTATAATACTTTCAATGACGATATCCAAAACCAACATTATAACTATTCCAACAAGAATCCATAAGCATTGAAATATTATTAATTGTATTAAATAAGAATTTTTCTTACACATTAATTTTATACCCCACTCCCCAGACCGTTTTAATGATAGTCTTTATACCACTATTCTCAAATTTACTTCTGATCCTTCTAACATGAACCATAACAGGATTTACTTCACTTTCTAAAATTTGATCTCCCCATATTTTGTAATGAATCTCATTCATACTATATACGTTATCTGGTTCTCCCATCAATAACCATAAAATTTCAAATTCTTTATTGGTTAAGTTTATTACAATATTATCATATCTACATTGATGCGTTTTTTTATTTAATATCAATTTACCTACATTTCTTTCAATTTCATCTTTAACTGAGAACTTTGCTGTTGAAAAAACGTAACTTCGTCTAAGTTGTGATTTTATTCTAGCAATCAGTTCAGTTGGTTCAAATGGTTTTATTATGTAGTCATCTGCCCCTATATTTAATCCTTGAACTTTATGAACTGTGTTTTCCAATGCTGTAAGCATGATAATTGGTATAGTTGACTTATTCCTAATATTTTTACAAACTTCAAATCCATTTATATCAGGAAGCAATAAATCTAGTAGTATCAAATCATATTGATTTTCATTGAAAAGTTTTAAGGCTTCATAACCTGTATTATAAATTTCAATCTCCCATCCTTCTGGTATTAAATACATCTTTATTAAATCAGATAAATCAATATTATCTTCTATTAACATTATTTTTATTTTACTCGTTGATTATCACTCTCCTCAGAACTCAAAATAACTCCAAGTGCGATAGCACCATTCCACAAATTACTATTTTTTATATGCAATATCCCTGAAACAATCAAAACAATTCCTATCAACATAGAAAAAAACATCACGAAAAATCCCATTTTATTTTCTCCTTTCAAGATGAATTACTTTATCATGGCGATTAGCAAATTCATTGTCATGAGTCACAGTAATAATAGTAGTATTAAACTCTTTATTCATTTTAAAAAGCAAATCTATAATTTTTTCTCTATTTTCAATATCTAAAGATGCAGTTGGTTCATCACATAAAATGATTGATGGATTCATAATTATACTTCTAGCAAATACAGCCCTAGCTTTTTCTCCACCTGAACACTCAAGTGGCTTTTTTTTCAGTATGGAATCAATATCAATTGCTCTAATTATATTCTCAAAATTCAACAACTTTGATTTATTGTCACTAGATCTTGAATATAGTAAAGGTAGTTTTATATTATCTTCTATTGTCAAAGAATTAATCAATGCAGATTCTTGAAGAACAAAACCAATCTTTTCATTTCTCCAATTTGCTAAATCTTTCATACTTAATTTATCAGTTGGCAATCCAAAAAGAGTATATGTTCCTGTATAATTTCTATCGATCAAACCAAGAATATTCAACAAAGAACTCTTTCCAACTCCTGATTTACCTACAATAGCAATTTTTTCTCCAGCACTAACTTCAATTTTAAAATTATTTAGAATCGAAATATACGATTTTTTCTTCTTGTAAACTTTCTCTTGTATTTCTAAGTCAATAATTTTTGTCATTGCAATACCCCCAAAGAAATTGGTACCTTTTTAACTCTACTGATTATAGTTTCTACAATTATAATTCCAATAATTATATCAAAAAACACTACTGCCAGTAAAGCAAACCAATCTATACTAACTAAGCCAAACGTACCATATGTCGCAAAATAAGCTTCCTTGTTTAGCCAATGTTTATATCTGCTAGATGCAGTGATTAAAAAAATAATAATTAAATCAATGAAAAACAATATCCCGTAATAAATATAAAATATTTTTCGCAATCCTGAATAACTTAATCCAACTAAAAAATTAATCGTAAAATCCCTCAGCATCAATCGTATGCCAACCAATGCACTCCAAAGAGAAATGCATGTTATCACAATCAACAAAATAACTGTTATTAAGGATATAAATTTTAATGAAGAAAAGAAATATTCATTGAAATATTCTAAATTTTCCTTTTGGCTATGAAAATTAAATTTTAAATCCAAATTATCATGAATGACTTTTTTCAAATCCATTATTTTCTCTTGGTTAGTTTCTAGAACTATAAGATCCATAAGTCCATTCAATGTCAAGTTAGTATTTGAATGTTCAATAAATTCATTGTTCACAGGTAAAAAAATCGAAAAATTATAATACTGTTTCGAATTTAATAGATAAAAATTAGGGCGATATAAATTTTGCTTTAAAACTCCTTTAACTTTAAGAGTGACAGTTTTCTCAAGTGCAGGTTCTTTAATTTTGATTAAACTCCCTACAGGATATTTTTTACTTAATCCATTTCCTACTAATACTGGTATGCTTTCATCTTTATCTAATTGATATCCAAAATCCAAATCTTCTCCATCTAGAAGTTCAAACTGTTTAATCTTGTAATACTCCTCATTCATATAACTTAATGATATATCCATACCATCATCATTTGGCAAATCTATAACAAAGCCATCTATACAAAAAGCATATTTAAATTTATCAGCTAAAAAACTATATACTATTTGTGCTTTTTCATCCGTAATTACATCCATATTAATATCACTATCTGGATCTAAGTTAGCAACGAAATTTCCTTCTTGATTTATACATTTAACCTCTCTATATCCCTCTAAGGTTGAAAAAATTGAACGTGCTGAAATAAAAGATATGTAGTTAGCTATAAAAACTAATCCCAAAACACTCACAGAAAGAATAGCTCTTCTTAAAAATATCCTTGTAATAAATAACTTAAAAATTTTCATATTTTCTCACCTGACTAGCACTAATTAATATATACAAAACAAAGACTCCTACTAAATAAATATCATTGTATAAATTCAAATTACAGCATAGCTTTATAAACATCGATATGAAATAAGACACTATCATAATAAGTAAGCATTCAAAAATATATCTAATAGTTATCTTTGATAAAATATCACCTACAAGGATTCTGCAATATATTTCTATTTTCTTTCTGTTTAATATTTGATAATGAAACAAAACAACAATAATTGTCAATAAAAGATTTATTTCAACCTTATAATCTGTGAAATTTTTAATAAATATCATTAAAATATACGAATCTGTTTTAAAATTTTCTCCAAATTCAAATATTATACTTAAAAAGAAACAAAACATATACATAATGCTCAGCTCGATTCTATCGCTGATTCTAAAAAAAGATTTATTAACAAATCTTATCAAAATCCCTTCTTTCATACACAGCCATCCTCTCATTTTTTATGATATTTATAAATTATAGAATCGAAGAGAATATTTTTTCCAAATTTACTTGCAAGATATACTCTGAAATATACTTAATTATCATAAAGCTGTAAGAGTTAAAGCAAGCATAACAGCACTAACCTTTTTCTTTAAATTATTTTTCATAATATACCTCCTTATAATATTGTATATTCTCTGCAATTCTATCTATTATTAATTCTAATAATTCTGTTTTTAAATTTCAATAAGCATTTGATGCAAATTGAAATTTTAATGAAATGCTTATTGACATTTTGTCGTTTTATGTATATAATATGATACTTAAAAATTATAAAATAACATCTAAAACTTTTATTTCATATGGATAGTGGCATAAAAATACTGACCCACTATCCTTAGATTTTTATGTCTAACTATAGCAAGTCAGTTCAATTATTTTTAATATCATCTATTTTTACAATCTAATAATTCATTTTATTGATTATCATTTTCTTTATTTTCATTGATCAAATCATCAGTTACATCTTTATCATCTGAAGTTTCATCATCTTTTGTTACTACATCTTTTACTTCTTTAGCTGAATATATTATCATATCTTTGATTATGTTCAATTTTTCCATAGACAACTCGCCTAAGTCTACTATTTCTCCATCATCTTCATTTTGAATTTTGATGTGATATTTACTCATAATAGCTGCTGAAAGACCTATAAGCGAGATAACAGGCATAATAGCTATTCCTACTACTCCAACTGTCAAAGGTATATTCATCATTACTTTGTGGTCTTTTTCTATTATTATTCTAACTATAGAACTCTTTTGGATTATTTCTTTTACTTGTTTCTTTACTTGTTCGCCATCTTTGCCAAACATTTGTTCAAAAGTTTCTTTAGCTTTGTTTCCTTTGTTATTTTTTGATTCTAAATATATTATTGCTTCTATAACATCTCCATCTGATACTTCAAGTGCTTCTTTTGCTTGTGCATAAGTTGTATTAGGTACTCTTTCAAATATAGCATCAATCTTTTCAATTGTAACTTTGTTTTCCATAATACTTCTCTCCTTAAATTATTAATTTCACTTAAAATTAATTTATATTTATAGATTTGCTTTGCTTATATTTTTTAGCAATTCTATAGATTTTAGATTTATATTGCCTATGTGAACCTGTAAATATCTTATTAAAATTTTTTCAAGTTCATTCAAAATATATTCTGATACATTAGCTTTAATGCTTTTTTGTATGTCATTTTGAAGTATATACTGCATAA
>JAISUA010000065.1 GCA_031272305.1 Clostridioides sp. | reverse complement strand
AATACTATTATTTATTGTTATTTATTTTTTGAGCGAGAGAGAAATAGTTTATCAAGAAATAACAAAATATTTAGAAGGAAAAGTAGATAAGAACAAAATAAAATCTAGTCATATAGATAAAAAGAAAACAAAATCTAATAATATAGAACATTTTGCTTTAAACAATGGAAATTTGTATGTACTATTTAATGAGATTGAGAAATTAACAGATTCTTTGAAGGAAAAATCTGAAAAAGAATACAATGCAAAAGAATTTATTAAGATGAGTGTATCTGATATATCACATCAGATAAAAACTCCTTTAGCTGCGATAAAAATGTACAACGAAATAATTTTAGAAGAACCTAAAAATCATGATCTAATTATGGATTTTTCAGTAAATATAAGCAAATCGATATGTAGGATAGAAGAATTAATAAAAACATTATTAAAACTTAGCAGAATAGATTCTGAAAGTATAACTTTCAAAAAAGATAAATATAGCATTTCAGATTTAATAGAAAAGTCAATTCAAGAACTTTCTGTTAGAGCGATAAATGAAGGTAAAAAAATCGAAGTGATAGGAAGTAAGAAAGATGAAATTTTCTGCGATTTTAATTGGACTGTAGAAGCTATTGAAAATATAATAAAAAATGCACTTGATAATACTAGAGAAGGTTGTTTTGTAAGAATTATGTGGGAAAAATTCGATACAATATTTTCGATTACTATCGAAGATAATGGAAAGGGCATTGATGAAAAAGATATTCATCATATTTTCAAACGATTCTATAGAAGTGAAGATTCAGGTAATTTACAAGGTGTAGGACTTGGATTGTCACTTACAAAATCAATTGTAGAAAAACAAGGCGGAACAGTTTCTGTAAAAAGTGAAAAAGGAATTGGAACACAATTTTCATTAGTATTTTTGAATGAAATGTAATATGAGAAGTTGCTTATAAATATGTAAGCTATTTTTAATCTTAAATTCATCTTATTGTAAGATTGAGATGTTATCATAAATCTAAGCAAATAGGTTTTGTATACTTTAGTTAACAAAAAATATATACAACATAAGTAAGAATATTAGTTGTAAAACTTAAGTTGAAGTATTTGCTAGATAAAATCGAAATAGGGGATGATAGAAAATATGAAAATTTTAAAAGTAGAGAATTTGTGCAAAATATATGGTTCTGGAAATGTAAAACTAGATGCATTGAAGGATGTTTCATTTTCCATAAACAAAGGAGAATTTGTGGCTGTTGTAGGCGAATCAGGATCTGGCAAAAGTACTTTGTTAAATTGTATTGGAGGACTAGATAATCCTACATCTGGAAAAGTAATATTGAACGATAAAGATATATTTGATATGAATGATGAAAAAAGAACTATTTTTAGACGAAGAAATATTGGTTTTGTATTTCAATCATTTAATCTTATTCAAGAATTAAATGTTGAGCAAAATATAATTTTTCCATTGTTATTGGATTACAAAAAAGCAGACTACAAAAGGCTAGATGAACTTATGAAAATTTTGGGACTTGATAAATTTAGAAATCATCTTCCTAGTCAACTTTCAGGAGGACAACAGCAGAGAGTTGCAATAGGTAGGGCGTTGATAACAAAACCTATGCTTATACTTGCTGATGAACCTACTGGAAATCTTGACACGAAAAATAGTAAAGAAGTCTTAGATTTGCTTGTAGAATCATCAAAAATTTACGGACAAACCATTTTAATGATTACTCATAGTATGAATATGGTGTCTTATGCAGATAGAGTATTAAAAATTTCAGATGGAATTCTTGAAGATTTAGGAGGTGCTTCAAATGAGAAGCTATCTTAGTCTGATAAATATATTTGCAAGTAAACAAAAAAGACAAAATTCACTTACTATAATTTGTATTGTAATAGCAGTGGCGTTAGTTACTACAATTTTTGGAATTGCAGATATGGGAATAAAATCAAAAAAGTACTCAATCATCAATACAAAAGGGAACTATCATATTTTTTTTAGCACAATAAATAAAAAACAAATAAATATGATCAAAGCTAGACCTGAAATAAAAGTTACTGGAGATTTAGATATATATCGTGCTTCTTCAGATGATGATACATCTAGCACCAATGGAAAAGGTACAAATACTGTTAAATACAAAATTTCTGGAGAAGAAACTAATATTTTAGGTGTTAGCAGTGATATTATAAAACAAAAGATGTTACCTATAAAATTAATAAAAGGTCGTTTCGCAGATAATGACAATGAGGTTATGTTAAGCGAACAAACGAGAGTTGAACTTGGAGCAAGTATTGGAGATAAGTTAGAAATTAATACAGCTAATAATATGACGAAAAAAGTTTGTGTTGTAGGTTTTGTTAAGTCTGATTTAGATTTGAAGTCAGAAAAAGAAAATTTAATAATACTTAATTCTAATTTTTTCGAGAAAGTTATCGAAGAAGCTGATTATTCTTCAAGTGAGTTAGTTTTATTTTCTAAATATGCAAATATAAAAGATGTAGTTAAAGATATAGTTAAGCAGATGAATTTAAAAGAAAATCAGGTAAAACAAAACACTAGCTTGTTAGATATAATCGGACAAAGTGACGAGAATTATGTAGAAAAAATATATCTTCAGTTAATTGTATTAGCAACTTTAGTATCAATTGCTGGAATATTTATGATTTCAAGTACGTTGAATACAAAGATAACGCAAAGGATAAAATTTTTTGGAATGCTAAATTCATTAGGAGCAACTAAGAAACAAATAAAAAGATTTGTTCATCTTGAGGCTTTGAATTGGTGTAAAGTAGGTATAACGGTTGGAGTGTTAGTAGGCGTAGTTACAGTTTGGATTTTATATGCTATTTTACATTATTTCGTTCCTAGCTATTTCAATGATATAGTAGGATTTGGAATAAGTCCAATAAGTATTGTAATAGGTGCTGTTATTGGAATTGTTACGGTGTATTTTTCTTCACTAGCTCCAGCGAGAAGAGCTGCGAAAATATCAGCAATGGAAGCTCTTAGAGGAAGTACAATCTATAAAAAAACTTCATTAAATAAACGAAATTTGAAAAATACAGGTTTTACTTCTATAGAAAATGTTTTAGGAATGCATCACGCAAAATCAAGTAAGAAGAATTTTATGTTAGTTGTATGTTCATTTTCTATAAGTATAGTTTTGTTTATTACTTTATCTTCTATTACAAATTCTATATCTAAGCTTAATCAAACTTATAAACCTTGGAATCAAGATATACTTATAAATACAAGTTTTGATAAAAATATGAGAGAAAAACTAGTTAATTTTTTGAAGTCGAACGATAAAATAAAAACATTTAGTCAAAATTTTGAACGAGATATTGAAGCAGATAGAAATGGTAAAAAAGAAAAAATAGAACTAAGTGTTTTTGATGAAAATTATTTTGA
>JAISUA010000001.1 GCA_031272305.1 Clostridioides sp. | reverse complement strand
AACACAGAGTATCATTAGAATTACAAAACAACAAATAAAAATAAAAACGAGGAGTGAAGAGTTTGATTTATATAAAAAATGCAACGATAAATACTGTTACAAATGGAGTTGTAGAGGCAGATATTTTGATTGATGGAACAAAAATATCTGAGATTTCAAATGAAATCATAGCACCACTTGATGCACAAATGATTGATGCGAAAGGAAAACTTGTTTTTCCTGGATTCATAGATGCTCATACTCATCTTGGATTGTTTGAAGATGGAATGGGAGTAGAAGGAGCTGATGGCAATGAACAAACAGATCCGATCACACCAAATTTAAATGTTATAGATGGCATCAATCCTATGGATGGATGTCTTAAAGAAGCATATGAAGGAGGAATCACTGCTGCTTGCGTTGCACCAGGAAGTGCAAATGTTATGGGTGGAATGTGTGCTGCTATCAAAACTTATGGAAAAAGAATTGATAAGATGATAATAAAAAATCCTGTCGCTGCTAAAGTAGCATTTGGTGAAAATCCCAAGTCTTGCTATGGAGGTGACGATAAGACACCTCAAACAAGGATGGCTATAGCAGCTCTTCTTAGAGAAAATTTAAGAAAAGCAGCCGACTATTATCAAGATATGTACGAATATGAACACGACGAAGAACACGATACTGACAAACCTGAATACGATGTAAAATTGGAAGCATTGATTCCACTTATGAAAAAAGAAATCCCTCTGAAAGCTCACGCACACAGAGCTGATGATATTTTCACAGCGATAAGAATAGCAAAAGAGTTCAATTTGGACATTACACTTGACCATTGTACAGAAGGACATTTGATTGTAGATGAACTTGTTGAGGAAAATTTCCCTGTAATAGTTGGACCTTCTCTTTCAGATAGATCTAAGATAGAACTTAGAAATCTTTCTTTCGAAACACCAGGTTTACTTGCGAATGCAGGACTTCAAGTTTGCTTGATGACAGATCATCCTGTGATTCCTCTACATTATTTACCTATATGTGCTGGACTTGCAATCAAGAATGGAATGGATAGAAAAAAAGCACTTGAGGCTGTGACAATAAATCCTGCAAAAGTACTTGGAATAAGCGACAGAGTAGGTTCTATTGAAGTTGGAAAGGATGCTGATATAGTAATTTGGAGCGACGATCCATTCACAATAGGTGCACAAGTAGAATGCACAATCATAGATGGAAAAATAGTATACACAAAAGAAAAGATGTAAAGATAGTATATATAAAAGAAAAATAATATAAAAAACTCTGTAAGCATAGTCTTACAGAGTTTTTTTATGTCTGAATAAAACTTTTATGTCTAAATAAAATTTTTTCTAAATAAAATTTTTTTGTATGTAAATAAAATCTTATTCATGTCTAAAAATAGTATTTCTTGTCAATAATTGAATTATATAATTTAAATTTCTAAATAAGATTTCTATCTAAAAATTTTTAAATAAAATTTCTAGATAAAGATTATAGCTAAGATGGTTAAATAAGATTCTAGATAAAGATTATAGCTAAGATGGTTAAATAGGATTTCTAGATAAAGATTATAGCTAAGATTTTTAAATAAGATTTCTAGATAAAATTTTTGCACAAGGAGATTGTATATATGAATATATTTGATATTTTTGACGAAGCAATATTTATTAATGCAAGTGATATACATATATTTGTAGATTCGAAACCAGTGATAGTAGTAAACAGAAGGTTCAAATATTTTGGTGAAGATATAGTTTCAGAGCCTATGATAAAAAATATTTTAGATGATTTATCAAAAAATTATACTAGTCAAGTTGGAGAATCTATCTATGAAAAAGTTAAGAATAGTTGTGAAGAGATAGATTTTTCAATAGAATATGTCAGTGGAAAATCGAAAAAAAATACATGTGAAAATTTGAAAGCTAGATTTAGGTTTAATTTATATAAGCAAAAAGGAGAAGTAGCTTTATCGATTAGAGTGATAAGTTGTGATATTCCAGATATAAGTGCTCTTGGATATTCGGAACACATTTACGATATTATTTCGAAGAGATCAGGACTTATCTTGGTCACAGGTGCTACAGGCAGTGGAAAAAGTACGACTCTTGCAAGCATCATAGATTATATAAATACGAATTTTGAAAAACATATAATCACTATTGAAGATCCTATAGAATATGTTCATACAAATAAATTGTCTATTGTCAATCAAAGAGAAGTAGGTCAAGACACCAGAAGTTTTTGCAGTGGAGTAAGAGCTTCTTTAAGGCAAAATCCAGACGTCATACTTATAGGTGAGATAAGAGATGAGGAAACAATGCAAACAGCACTAAGAGCAGCAGAAACAGGTCATCTTGTATTTTCGACTTTGCATACTGGATCAGCTGTTAAAAGTTTGGATAGAATTTTGGATATGTTCAATCCATCTTTTCACTATCAGATAAGGACTCAGATTGCATCAGTTTTGGAGTGCATAATTTCGCAAAAGCTGATAATAAAAGAAGATAAAAAATTTGTAGTATCTGAAATTATGATCACAACTAATGCTATAAGAAATTTGATCAGAGATGGAAAATTTCATCAAATCAATAATTTCATACAAAGTGGAAGTAAATATGGAATGAAAACAATGGAACAAAGTTTAATGGAGATACAAAAATAAGGTTGTCATTTGAATATCTAAGAAGTGAAGATAAGCGTGTTATTTGAATATCTAAGAACTGAAGATATCGCTGTCATTTTAATATTAAGGAGTGAAGATTATGTTAGTTGTTTTTTCTTTTTTGTTTACGATATTTTTAGCGTACTTTATAAACTTCTCTGTTTATAAATTTTGTAAAAATATCAAGAAAAATTCTATATTGATAATAAGTATATATTTTACTATGATTTTTTCTTGGTTTTTGTTATACTTAAAATATGGTTTAAATTTGACTATGATCAAGTATTTAATTTTAATAGCTATACTTATACAAATATCAATTGTTGATTTCTATACTGGCTATGTTTATGATATAATAGTAGTTATTGGTTTGATTACACGCTCTATATTTTTGTGTATAGAGTGGAGTTTGTTTGGAGTATTAGATTTAAGGTTTATTTTAGATTTGTTGGTTATAATTATAGTGACTTATTTATTAGCTGTATTTACGAAGTCGCTTGGAATGGGCGATGTAGGTTTATATGGCTTGTGTGCGTTTAATTTAGGTATAGAATTTGGAATTTATATAATAATACTTTCATTCTTGATAGCATTTTTTTATATAATAACTTTATTTTTTGCGAAATATATTTTGTATAGAATAAAATTACTGAAAGAGAATATATTTCTAAACGATGTAGGATTCAAAGGAAAGAAAATTTCAAGTGATGTAGTATTCAAAGGAAAATCAATTCCGTTCACGCCTTTTATATCTATAGCTACTGTGATTGTAATATTCACAGAGTATAAATTGTTGATATGGTACTTTAATTTTATAGAGATTTTCTTGAGTTAGAGAACTAATTCACAAGTTATATATATTTATATAAAAACAAAAAAGTAAAGCGAATAAAAAACAAAGTAAATAAAAAAATAGAAATTAAAAAAATAAAAAGTAAAAAAATAAGGCTAAAAAAATCAAAGTAAACAAAAAATAAGGTGAACAAAAATCAAAGTAAATCAAAAATAAAAAGTAAAAAATAAGGTGAACAAAGAATCAAGGCAAACAAAAAATAAAGCTAAAAAATCAAAGTAAATCAAAAACAAAATAAAAGAGATAGGAGAAATTATGTACGTAGTAGTTGGACTGGGAAATCCAGGTAAGCAATATGAAAATACAAGACACAACATAGGTTATTGCGTGATAGATAAGATTGCACAAAAGTACAATGTTAGTGTCAATAAGATAAAACACAAGGCTTTGACTGCAGAAATAAGAATGGGAAGTGAAAAAGTTATTCTTGTGAAGCCAATCACATATATGAATTTGAGTGGTGAAAGCGTGATTGATATATATAATTTCTACAAAGTAGATTTAGAAAATATAATTGTAGTATATGATGACATTGACCTTGATATAGGAAGTTTGAGAATCAGAAAAAAAGGAAGTGCAGGTAGTCACAATGGAATGAAGTCTATTGTACAATGCTTAGGAAGTAAGGATTTTCCAAGAATCAGAGTAGGAATCTCAAAGCCAGATCCAAGAATGAATCTTGCTGATTTTGTTTTATCTAGATTCTCTAAAGAAGATCAAAAAAATATTGATGAGTCTATTGAAAAAGCATCTCAAGCAGTAGAAGTAATAATAGAGGAAAATATAGACTTAGCAATGAATAATTACAATAAGTAAGAAAAAAATTAAGATGTAAGTCTTATTAATAAGAAAAAGAATTAAGAGATAAGAATTTACAATAAGTAAAACGTTATATGATATAGAATGTTTATAGGAGAGGTAGTAATATGAATGATGTTTTAGTACAACCTCTAAAAAATCTCAAGGAATACAATGAGATTGTCGAATTTTTAGAGGTGAAAAACAATGGAACGTTACTCATAAATGGATTGTTGCAAGTTCAAAAGGCACATATGGCGTACGCAATACAAAATGATCTGTCAAATCAGATTGTTTTTGTTGCAAACAGTGCATTAGAAGCTAGAACAATATATGAAGATTTATGTTTCTATTGTAAAGATAAAGTTGAATATTTAGAGTCTGACGAGATTTATTTTTATCGATTGGAAGCGAAAGATAGAAGTGAAGAGGCTAAAAAAGTAAAGATACTTTCAAAATTATTGAGTGGGGAGAAGTTTATACTTGTGACATATATTGATGCATTGGTGAAACGATACACTCCTAAAAATATTTTTGAAAAGGCGAAGTTTGCTCTAAAAGTAGGTCAAGTGATCAATTTAGAAGAATTGATACAAAAATTAGTGAATTTAGGATATGAAAGAGTTTCTAAAATAGAGGGATTTGGTCAGTTCAGTGTAAGGGGAGGAATAATAGATATATTTTCATTGGAATATTCTGAACCTATTAGACTAGAGCTTTTCGATGATGAAATTGATTCTATACGCTTGTTCGATATAATTTCACAGAAATCTACAGAAAAAATAAAAAAGTGTGAAATTTCACCGTCAAGGGAATTTATTTATCCTGAGAATACAGATAGTGCTGTAGCTAAATTGAAAAAAGATATAAATAAAAATACAGATGAAGACGTTTATACAAACATAGACAGAATATCAAGCAAAACATATTTTGAATCTGTAGACAACTATATTGAGTATATATATCCAGAAGAGGATACAAGTTTGATTTCGTATCTTCACAAGAATGCGTTAGTGATTTTAAGTGATGTTTCTAGGTTCAAGGAAAGATGCGAAAATATTATTAATTCTTACAAAGAAAATTATAAGGTAAATTTGGAAAGAGGTCTTGCTCTAAAAAAACAAGCGACTCTTTTATATAATTACAATGATATTGAGTATTTGTTGCAAAATAGGAAACTAATGTTGAACAGTTTGCTTCCCAAAATTATTGGAAGTTTTTCTATTGGCAAGGTTGTAAATATAGATTGTAGAGAAATTCCTACTTTTAATTTAAAAATAGAAGCTCTTGCAGAGGAAATCAACCATTTAAGATACAATGGTCACAAGATTATTCTCGCTACAAATACTATGTCTAGAGCGAATAAACTTAGGGAGTCTTTGCTTGAACAAGGCGTTATCACTAGTGTATCAGAAACTAGAGATTGTGAGATAAAATCATCTCAAGTAATGATTATTCAAGCAAATATCAGTAGAGGATTCCAGTATAAAGGTGTAAAGTTCACTGTCATCACAGATCAAGAGATGATAGGTTCACATAGAAGAAGTTCAGCTAAATCAAAGAAGAAAACTAGCAAAAAAGGAAAGCAAATAGAGTCTTTCTTAGACTTAAAAGCAGGAGATTATGTTGTACACGAAAATAATGGTATAGGAAAGTACTATGGAATAGAACAAATGACTGTGAACAACGTAAAAAAGGATTATCTAAAAATTCAATATAGAGGAGGAGATAATCTTTATGTTCCTATAGATCAAATGGACAAAGTCCAAAAATATATAGGTTCAGATGTAGAGAAGGTCAAATTAAATAAACTTGGCAACAGTGATTGGTCAAAAACTAAGAAAAAAGTAAAAAAAGAAATTGAGGATATGACTAAGGAACTTGTGGAATTGTATTCTAAAAGAGAAAGTATAAAAGGTTATAAATTCTCAGAAGATACAGTTTGGCAGGCAGAATTTGAAGCAAAATTTCCATATCAAGAAACAGATGATCAGTTAAAGGCTATAGATGATGTAAAACGAGATATGGAATCGGACAAGGTTATGGATAGACTTGTATGTGGAGATGTTGGTTATGGAAAAACTGAAGTAGCGATAAGAGCCATATTCAAAGCTTGTACAGAAGAAAAGCAAGTAGCTGTACTTGTTCCTACGACTATTCTTGCTCAACAACATTACAACACGTTTAGAGAAAGATTTGCAGATTATCCTTTGAGAGTAGAAGTGCTAAGTAGATTCAAGACACCTAAACAACAAAAAGAGATTATAGAAGCGACTCAAAAAGGTTTAGTCGATATTTTAATTGGTACACATAGAATTATATCAAAAGATATAAAAATTCCTAATCTAGGATTGGTAGTGATAGATGAAGAACAAAGATTTGGCGTAAAACACAAAGAAAGTCTTAAGAAAATCAAGGCAACAGTAGATGTTCTTACTTTATCGGCTACACCTATTCCAAGAACATTGCATATGTCTTTGAGTGGAATAAGAGATATGAGTGTAATAGAAGAACCACCACAAGAAAGACATCCTGTGATAACATATGTTACAGAAAATAAAGAAAGTATAATTCAAGATGAGATAGAAAGAGAGCTTGCAAGAGGAGGACAGGTGTTTTTTGTTTACAATAGAGTAGAACATATCGAAGAAATCGCAAGTATGGTCAAAAAACTTGTTCCAGATGCAAATGTAGCTGTTGCACACGGTCGGATGTCTTCTAAACAACTTGAAAACATTATATTAGGATTTCTTGATAAAGAATATGATGTTCTTGTATGTACAACTATCATAGAAACAGGAATGGATATATCAAACGCAAATACAATGATTATCTATGATGCTGATAAAATGGGACTTGCACAGTTGTATCAGCTTAGAGGAAGAGTAGGAAGAAGTGACAGACAAGGTTATGCTTATCTAATGTATGAAAAAGATAAGCAACTTAGTGAAGTCGCAGAAAAAAGATTGAAAGCTATCAAAGAATTTACAGAATTTGGTGCAGGATTCAAGATAGCTATGAGAGATTTGGAAATAAGAGGAGCAGGAAATATTTTGGGTTTACAACAACATGGACATATGTCTGTGATAGGATATGATTTGTACGTCAAAATGTTAAATAATGCTATCAAAAAGGTAAAAGGTGAAGTCGAAGAGCAAGAGCAAGAAGTAGAAATAGAATTAAATGTTGATGCATACATTCCAAGTTCATATATAGAAGATGAGTTGGTTAAAATAGAAATGTATAAAAAAATTGCTTCTATAATATCAAAAGAGGATATGTATGAAATACAAGAAGAAATGGAAGATAGATTTTCAGATATTCCTGTTTCTGTACAAAATCTGCTAAGTGTAGCATATATCAAGACACTTTGTAAAAAGTTGAAAATAGAAAAAATCAAGCATATAGGAAATGAGATTATTCTAGAACCTATAACAAAGTACAAGACTTATGAAAAGACAGGGAAGTATATAGTTGGAGAACTAGAAAATCTTCTTGAAAAAATGGTAGAGCTGAAATCTAAAAATTAAATTGAAAAGGAGAGCAAATAAAAATGAAAAAGATAATATCGCTATTAGCAACATCTATTTTGATACTAGCTATGACAGTTGGTTGTGTTAAAGATACAGATGCAGTCGCAACAGTAAATAAGAATGAAATAACGAAAGGTTATTTAGAAAAAATTCTTAAATCCAGAAAAATTGATATAGAAAGTCAATATGGAGCAGAAGTGTGGGAACAAGAAGTTTCTGACGGTGTGACTTTTAGAGAACAAATGAAAGATTCTGTCATTGATCAATTGATAGAAAATTATGTAGTGTACGATGTTGCAAAAGAACAAAAATTAGAGCCTACTAAGGAAGAAGTTACTTCTAGCGTAGATGAAATAAAGAAAAATATATCTTCAGATGAAGAGTATAAAAAACAAATGGATACAATAGGAATAGATGAAACATTTTTGACTGATTTAACAAAAATGAGTATGACTATACAAAAATATCAAGACGCTTTTAACAGTAATACTAAAATCACTGAAGATGAGATGAAAGAATATTATAATTCTCATAAAGATGAGTTTAAAAAAGATGAAGTTAAGGCTTCACATATATTGATAAAAACAATAGATGAGAATAATCAACCTCTTTCAGATGCTAAGAAAAAAGAAGCTAAGAAAAAAATTGATGACATACTTAAAAAAATAAAAGATGGAGAAGATTTTGCGAAACTTGCAAAGGAAAATTCTGAAGATTCATCAGCAGCTTCTGGAGGAGATTTAGGGTTTTTCTCAAGAGGACAAATGGTTCAAGAATTTGAAGATGCAGCTTTCAATCTAAAAGTTGGAGAAGTATCAGATGTTGTTGAGACTCAATATGGATATCATATAATTAAAGTAACAGATAAAGTAAATGAAGAAATGTCTTTTGATGATAGTAAAGACACAATAAAACAAACATTATTGGAACAAAAATACAAAGAACACGTCGAAAGTTTGAAGAAAAAAGCAAAAATCGAAAAATATGATAACATTATAAAAAAGGTAACATATTAGAGAAAAAAGTAAAATTTTATTAAAAAAAGTACCATTTTTTTAATAAATAGTATATAATAGAGGATATTAATAAATAATATATAAAGAGAAAACTTCTTGTTAGAACAAAATTTTCGTTATAAAAATAAAATTATTGTTCGAATAAAATATGAAGTTATATTATTAAAATTACAGATTTTATATCTTGCTCTTTTAAGAATTAATTCATCGGAATTTAATTAATAGATGATAAGTCTTTTTAGAGCAAGCGTTGTGTGTTAAAAACCTAGAAAATGAGTGAAATTTTTTATTTACAAAAAATAATTTAGAGAGATGTTGCAATTTATAGATGTTGTGATTAATCAAAGTTTAGTTTGTCAATAATTTAAATTTATAAATAAAAGTTTCGCATAGAATTATTTTCTTTGGTAAAAATATACTTAAAATATCTTATGGAGGTAAAAAAGATGAAAGCTACAGGAATAGTTAGAAGAATAGATGATCTTGGTAGAGTAGTTGTTCCTAAAGAAATTAGAAAAACTTTAAGAATCAAAGAAGGAGATCCTCTAGAAATATTCACAGCAAAAGATGGTGAAGTAATATTAAAGAAGTATTCTCCAATGGGAGAAATGACAGAGTTTGCACAAACATATGCAGATTCAATAGGAGATATATATGGTTTTGGAATTATAATCACAGATGCTGATTCTATAATAGCTGTATCAAAATTATCTAAAAAAGACTACAAAGATAAGAGTATAACTTCTGATTTAGAAGATGTTATGCTAGGAAGAGCTTCTAAATATCTTGAAGGTGAAGAAGTTGTATCTATTTGTAGAGATGATTCAAAAGATTATCATAGTCAATATATAGTTCCTATTATAAGTGAATCAGGAGATTGCATAGGTTCTATAATTATTATTGGAAAAGATGCTTCAGAACAAGTACAAAGCGAAGAAAAAGCAATAAAACTTGCAGCAGCATTCTTAGGAAAACAAGTACAATAAGATATTTGATTGAATGAAATTTAAAAAACAGGAGATATAGAATTGTTATGATGAGTTTAATAAAGTTTAAAGTTAGCTTTATAAACTTGAATCAATAAGACTTATAGGAACTTGAAATAAAACCAAGGTAATAAGTCTTGATATTCGAACATAAATTTTCGTTTTTTCAACGAAAATTTAGTTCTCATAATAACAGCTATATCTCCTGTTTTTATATAGAAATATTTTTTATAAAGTATAAAATCTATAAAGTATAAAGTCAGAAAAGTATAAAGTTAATGAATGATAAAGTTAGAGAAGTATAAAGTAATGATAAAGTCAATGAATGATAAAGTCAATAAATGATAAAGTCAGTGAATGATAAAGTTAGTGAATGATAAAGTCAAAGAAATATATATTATATGAACTACAAAAATAAGAGATTGCTCATAAAATTCGATTTGAGGCTTATGCCTCTAAGAGGGAGAATATAATCGAATCAGATAACAATCTCTTATCTTTTAAATATATAGTTCAATTATTTTGTAGAATTATATAAACATTTGTAAATATATAACCCTATTTAACTATATCATAAATTTACAAATTTAGAAACCTATAAATTCATTTTTTTATCAGAAATTTACAAATCTGAAAATATATAAATTTATTTTCTTCTATTATAGATCTAAATCTAACTTGCTTTATAATAAATTTATTATAATATAAATCTATTATAAACTAATAAATCTACTTTGCTTTATTATAGATCTATTTTACTTCTATTATAGATCTATTTTGCTTTAATATACATATCTATTTTGATCTATTGTGGTAATGAGTATGAAGAAGGTGATGTGCTTTTTCTGAATTTGGTTTTCCAAGGAATTCATCATAAAGCATTTTTATTTCTTCATTTTCATGAGATTTTCTAACTGGTTTGTCAGCATCTTCTTTGTAAAGAGCATCTTTTCTCTTTTCAACTAAGTTGAATTTATCATTAGAGTAAGGTTGTCCTCCACCGTTGATGCATCCACCAGGACAAGCCATAACTTCAATGAATTGATATTTTTTGCTTACTTCTTCTATATTGTCTAGTAGATGTTTTGCATTTGAAAGTCCATTTACTATACAAATATTTACTAGAGTTCCTTTTAGGTCGATAGAAGCTTCTTTTACTCCTTGAAGTCCTCTAGCTACTTCAAAGTCTACTTTTTCAAGTGTATCTCCAGTAACTGCTTCATAAGCTGTACGAAGAGCAGCTTCCATAACACCACCACTTGCACCGAATATTACTCCAGCACCAGTAGATTCACCCATTACTTTATCGAAATCTTCATCTTGTAATTCAGCGAAGTCGATACCAGCATTTTTTATAAATTTAGCTAATTCTCTTGTAGTCAAAACTAGATCTATATCTTGAGTGTTGTGATCGTTTATAAAATCATTTCTGTTTGCTTCGAATTTTTTAGCAACACAAGGCATGATAGATACTACAACAATCTTTTCAGAAGGTATGTTTAATTTTTCTGCAAGATATGTTTTTGCTATAGCTCCCCACATTTGTTGTGGTGATTTACAAGTTGAAGGAAGGTTTAGATATTCTCCATAATGTTTTTCTATGAAATTTACCCAACCTGGACAACAACTAGTGATCATTGGAAGGTTTTCTCCTTTAGTGAATCTATCTATAAATTCATGAGCTTCTTCCATGATAGTTAAGTCAGCTGCGAAATCAGTATCGTAAACTTTATCGAAACCAAGTTCTCTAAGAGCAGATACCATTTTTCCAGTAACAGAACCTTCATTCAATCCAAATTCTTCTCCAAGAGCAGCACGAACAGCTGGAGCAGTTTGAACTATTACATATTTATCTTTATCAGCAAGAGCTTTGAGAACTTGAGAAGTGTTATCTTTTTCCATAAGTGCACCTGTTGGACATACAGTTACACATTGTCCACAGAAAGTACAAGGACTTTCGTCTAGGTCACAGTCGAATGGAGTACTTATGTTTGTTTCAAAGCCTCTGTTTTTAGCTCCTATAGCACCTACTTGTTGAACTTGGTTACACATAGTAACACATCTTCTACAAAGGATACATTTAGAAGTATCTCTTTCTAAAGCAGGATTTTTTGTTTCTAATAAACTTGAAGATTTTGCACCAGTATATTCAATACTAGTGATTCCACAGTCTTTAGCAAGAGTTTGAAGTTCACAGTGTAAACTTTTTCTACAAGTCAAACAATCTTGTGGATGGTCTGATAATAACAATTCAACTACAGTTTTTCTTGCAGCAAGAACTCTAGGAGTACCAGTTTTAACAACCATTCCATTAGCAACTGCAGTAGAACATGCAGGAGCTAAGTTTTTTCTACCTTCTACTTCAACAACACAAACTCTACAAGAACCTGGTTTGTTCACAGTCTTGTTATCATGTAATTTTAAGTAGCAAAGAGTAGGAATATTTATATTAAGTTTTTTTGCAGCTTCAAGAACAGTAGTTCCTGCTTCTACAGATATTTCTTTATTATTAATTGTAAGCGTAACTAAACTCAACGATTTTCACCTCTTTATAAATTTTTATACTAACTCTATAGCTTTTACAGGACAAGCAGATTTACATGCACCACATTTAATACATTTTGAACTGTCGATAACATGTTTAGTCTTAACTTTTCCTTCTATACAGCTAACAGGACATTGTCTTGCACATTTTGTACAACCGATACATTTATCAGTGATAACATATTTAAGAAGACTCTTACAAGCACCTGCTGGACATTCTTTATCTACAACGTGTTTTACATATTCATCATGGAAATATTTCATTGTACTTAAAACAGGGTTTGGAGAAGTTTGTCCAAGTGCACAAAGTGAAGTATCTTTGATTGTTTCACTTAGTTCGCTAAGTTTTTCAAGATCTTCAAGTTCACCTTCACCTTTAGTTATCTTTTCTAGGATTTCAAGTAATCTTGTATTTCCTATTCTACATGGAGTACATTTACCGCAAGATTCTTCTTTAGTGAATT
>JAISUA010000230.1 GCA_031272305.1 Clostridioides sp. | reverse complement strand
AGATTAAAAAAAGGGGGAGTTATTTTCGTGGCAGAAAAGTTTGATATTCAAGAACATCTTAAAACGTTGCCAAGTAGTCCAGGCGTTTATTTGATGAAGGATGTTTTTGGAAACATAATATATGTAGGCAAGGCAATTTCTCTTCGAAATAGGGTAAGACAATATTTTCAATCTTCAAAAAATCATTCCTCAAGAATAAAATCACTTGTATCTAACATAAAATCATTCGAATATATTATGACAGATTCTGAGATGGAAGCACTTATCTTAGAGTGCAATCTTATCAAGAGATACAGACCAAAGTACAACATTTTGCTTCGTGATGATAAGACATATCCATACATAAAAGTGACCGTTCAGGAGGACTATCCAAGAGTAATAAAAGTGAGAAGGATTGTAAAAGATAAGGCGAAATATTTCGGTCCTTATACAAATGTAAAGGCTGTAAATGATACACTTGATACGATTAGAGATATATATCCTATAAGAAGTTGTAATATTGATATAGATAAAGCAATAAAATTAAAAGTAAGACCATGTCTTAATAAACATATCCACAAATGCGTAGGTCCTTGTACGGGAAATGTGGATAAAGATGAGTACAGAAAAATGATTGACGATATTATTCTTTGCCTTTCAGGAAAGGGTGAAATTCTTATAAACATTCTTACTGAAAAAATGAATGAATGTGCTGAAAGTATGAACTACGAAATGGCGGCAAATTATAGAGATAAGATTATGCAAGTAAATGCACTTGTCGAAAAACAGAAAATCAGTAATTCTAGTTCTGACATGGATCAAGATATTATTGCAATGGCTAGAGCCAATGACGAGGCTTGTGTACAGGTGTTCTTTGTTAGAAATGGAAAGTTAATAGGTAGAGAACATTTTATGCTTGCAGGAGTTTTCGAGAGTGAGAGAAGTTCTATCTTAAGTTCGTTTGTAAAACAATTTTACATGCATCAAGAATATATACCTAAAGAATTGATAATAGAGGAAGATATAGAAGATAGTATGATAATAGAGCAGTGGCTGTCTGATAAAAAAGGTAGTAAGGTGATTTTCACTGTTCCTCAAAAGGGATCTAAGAAGAATCTCATAGAAATGGTAAGAAAGAATGCTATTGAATATCTTGAAAATTTCGATGATGAAAATAAAAAAATATACCAAAAAACACAAGGGTGTCTTGAACAATTGAAGACGATGTTGGATTTAGATAAGATTCCAATGAGAATAGAGGCATACGATATTTCTAATATTCAAGGTGTTGATTCTGTAGGAACAATGGTTGTGTTTACAGATGGAAAGAAAGACAAGAAAGAATATAGAAGATATAAAATTAAAACAATAGAAGGTGCAAACGACTATGGATCTATGGCAGAAATAGTTGAAAGAAGGCTTAAATATGGAAACTTGCCAGATTTGATACTTCTAGATGGAGGAAAAGGTCAAGTAAGCAGTGTAAAAGCAGTCTTAGATTTATATGGGTTCGACATACCTCTTTGGGGAATGTACAAAGATGACAGACATAGAACAAAAGGACTTGTTTGCAAAGATTCAGAGATAGAACTTGACAAATCTTCAACTATATATAAATTTATAACAAGTATACAAGATGAAGTACACAACTATTCAATATCATATCATAGAAGTTTGAGAGAAAAGAAACTAACAAAATCAGTGCTTGATGATATTTCTGGTATAGGAGCAAAGAGAAAGAAAGCCTTACTAAGCCATTTCAAAGATATAGAAGAAATAAAAAAGGCAACTGTAGAAGAATTAAAAGATGTAGAAGGAATGAACTCAGCGTCTGCTACAAGTGTATACGAATTTTTTCATAAAAAATAGAAAGAATAATAAGACTTATAAGAACTTGAAATAAAACCAAGGTAATAAGTCTTGATATTCGAACATAAATTTTCGTTTTTCAACGAAAATTCAGTTCTCATAATAAGAATACTAAGTAGAAATATAAAAAAGGGGTGATCTGATTGGAAAATGTATTAGCAACACTAGTTATTTTAAGTAGTATTTTAATATCAAATATTTTAAGTAGATTTTTGCCACTTTTTTCAGTTCCACTTATTCAGATATTGCTTGGAATAATGATTGCAGAAGCATCTCCAGATCTTGCAATTAACTTAGATCCTCATACTTTTCTTTTGATATTCATAGCACCACTTTTGTACAATGACGGAAAGACTGTCAACAAGAATTCTTTGTGGAAGGAAAGAAAGAATATTTTTCTAATGGCAATTGTACTTGTATTTGTTACAGTTATAGTTCTAGGAATTATAATGAATAAAATGATACCTCAGATAAATCTTGCGACTGCTTTTGCACTTGCAGCAGCTCTTTCGCCTACAGATTATGTGACTGTGACAGCACTTTCGAAAAAAATAGAACTTCCAGAGAAAGTTACATCTATAATAGAAGGTGAAGGACTTATAAATGATGCATCAGGACTTGTTTGCTTCAAGTTTTCAATGATTGCAGTACTTACAGGAGGTTTTTCACTTTTAAATGCTACGACAAATTTTCTATTTATATCAATAGGTGGAATGTTAATAGGAATAATTTTGGAGTGGATACTTATTGTATTTGAAAAATGGATAAATTCATTGGGAATGGAAGATATAACTGTAGAGGTGTTACTAAACGTTTTGACTCCATTTATTATATATATTATATCAGAGGAAGTTTTTAAGGTGTCAGGAGTACTTGCAGTAGTATCAGCTGGAATGTTTTATTCTCTAAAAGAACGTACTAATATATATAAAAATGCTAGGTTCAACGCAGTATCTAACAATACTTGGTCGATACTTGTGTATATTTTAAATGGTTTAGTTTTTACGTTGATAGGACTTCAACTTCCTAGTATTGTTAAGACAGCTTATTTTGAAACTTCAATCAATACTCCAAAAGCGATAGTTTACGCTTTGATAATATCGCTTGTTTTGTATATTTTGAGATATATATGGGTGTATTTTATTTTCAAAACAGAGCATATATTATCAAATGATAACACAAAACAACTTGGAGCTTTTGATGCTTTGCTTACATCACTCACTGGAGTAAAAGGCTCAGTAACACTTGCGACAGTGATGTCAATTCCATTCACATTGGACAATGGATCCATATTTCCAAATAGAGATTTGTTGTTGTTTTTATCAGTAGGAGTAATTTCTACAACTATTCTAATAGGAACTTTTCTGCTTCCTATACTCGCTAAAAAAGATACTGAAGAAGAAAAAAATTATTCAGATAAGTTGAAGAAAATGCAAATAAGAGTTTGGATGGAAACTATAGATCGTATGAAAGAGATACAACCTAAAAATGATTATATAAGTATGACAATCGCAGAATACAAATATAGAATAATACAAATAAAAAGAGATAATAGTTACTATAAAATTTGGGAATTCAAGAATCAAGATGAGAAAAGATTGTTGTTTCAATGTTTTAATATGGAAATCGACTATATAAGAGAATTGATTGAAAAAGGTGAAGTTGAAGAAGACGTAGCCTATGAATGTCAAAGTCATATAGAAAATAAAATCAAACATGAATTTAAAATCCTTCCGATTTCTTATGGATATAGAAAGGCAAATAGATGGAAAAGATTCGTAAGAGGTCTATTTGCATGTAAACTGAGTGATGAAGATTTGACAAGACTTTTGAAAATTCAAGAACTAAACCTAAAAACAACAAATCATATACTTGAATATTTAGAAGAAAATAAGAGTGAATATGACGAAAAAACTTTTCTAAAAACAATAGAGTACTATAAATCTATAAAGATGATATTTAGAAGACCTATAATCAAGAACTTGAGCAAAAAAGAAAGAGATATGATGCGACTTAAAGGAATAGAAATTGAGAGAACAATTATACAAGAGATGTTCCAAAAAGGAACAATAGGATGGAAAATGGCAACAGACTTGAGAAAAAATCTAAACTATATCGAAAGCGACAACTTTTAGTTTTCTAATAAAAAGTATTATTTCAAGTTGAAATAAAAATACTCAACTTGAAATAATACTAATAAGGCGATGAAATTATTTTCAGATTCGTTCGCTGCGTTCACACTTCATGTGAACGCAAGCCTCAAATCAGATCTTACAAATAATCTCATCGCCTTATTATTATGAGAAGTCTTATTATGATAAAACAGAAAGTGCATAGTCTACATACAAGTTGCAAGAACCAAGTAATGCTTCTTCATCTAAGTCAAATAGTCCATTATGATGAGCTACATCAGAATTTTTTTTATTCTTGTTTTTAGTTCCAATAAAAGCATAGCAACCTATTGTTTCTTGTAAGAAGTCTGCGAAGTCATCAGCCCCCAATCTTTTATGGAAATTGGTGATTATATTTTCTTCTCCAAATATATTCTTTGCGATTTCTCGAGTTTCATCGCATGCTTGTTCATTGTTTATTAATGGGTTAGCAAAATTTTTGAAGGTCACT
>JAISUA010000187.1 GCA_031272305.1 Clostridioides sp. | reverse complement strand
ATGGTAAATCACAAATTTATGATATAGACATAAACAAAATAAAGTCTAAGTTAGACGAAGGTTATATAGTAGTTGTTACAGGTTTCCAAGGAATCAATAATGATGGTGACATAACAACTCTAGGAAGAGGTGGTTCTGATACATCTGCAGTTGCTCTTGCAGTGAAATTAGATGCTACTTGCGAAATATATACAGATGTAGATGGAATTTATTCTGTTGATCCAAGACATTATCCAGATGCTAAGAAACTTGATGAGATAGAATATGAAGAAATGCTAGAACTTGCAAGTCTTGGAGCACAAGTTATGCATTCAAGAAGTATAGAACTTGCTCAAAAATACGGTATTGAGATATATGTAGGAAGAACATTGGGAAAAGAAAAAGGAACTTATATAAAGGAGAGAGAACAAATGAGATTAGAGGGAAAAGTAATAACAGGACTTGCAACTAGTGATGACGATATTTCCATCACCGTTAAAGATTTCGAAATGGACAAAGTATCTAAACTTTTTGAAGAAGTGGCAGATAAAGGTATAAGTGTAGATATGATAAGTCAGACTGCACCTATAAATAATTTGGTGTCAGTGTCATTTACTATTCCTAAACTCGACAAAAATGAATGCAAGAAAATCGTGGATAACTATCAAATAGGAAATGTTTTAATAGATGAAAATATTACTAAGTTCTCATTAGTAGGACTTGGAATGAGAGATACTGCTGGTGTTGCATCTAAAGTATTCAAGATATTCAGTGAGAATAATATAAATATAAAACTAATCACAACTTCAGATATAAGAATAACTTGTGCGATAGATTCAAAAGATAAATCTGTAGCGATAAACAAAATAGCAAAAGAATTTGATTTATAAGACTATATGCACTTTTCATAAAAAACAAAAGAAAATAAGTAAATAAAAGTAAATAAGAAAAGAGAGATAAAGATGAAACTTCATGGTACAATGAAAATTTATAATAATGAACTGAGTATAGGGGGAGTTTCTTGTTTAAAACTAGCCAAAGAATACAAAACTCCTCTATATGTTATAGATGAAGAATTAATAAGACAAAATTGTAGAGAATATATAGAGAATTTTGATGCAAAAAATGGACAAAATAAAGTTGCTTATGCTGGAAAGGCATTTTTGCCTATTTATATGTGCAAAATAATCGAAGAAGAAGGAATGTGTCTTGATGTTGTATCAGGCGGAGAACTTTATACAGCACACAAAGCAAATTTTCCTATGAAGAACATACTTTTTCATGGTAACAACAAAACATTTGAAGAAATAGAAATGGGAATCGAATTTGGTGTAGGACGTTTTGTAGTTGATAATTTCTATGAACTTG
This sequence comes from Clostridioides sp., assembly GCA_031272305.1. Taxonomy (GTDB): domain Bacteria; phylum Bacillota; class Clostridia; order Peptostreptococcales; family Peptostreptococcaceae; genus Metaclostridioides. Next base: position 5,010 of record JAISUA010000187.1, on the reverse strand, counting down.
ATTTGATAGAGAAAATTTGCGATGAAAAAAATAAGACTCAAGATATATATTTTAGAATTACTCCAGGAATAGAAGCTCATACTCACGACTATATAAAAACAGGACAGATAGATTCAAAATTTGGATTTGCACTTACAAATGGAGATTTGGAAAGAGCTTTGGAAAAATTAAAAGAGTACAAGAGAATAAATCTTGTTGGAATACATGCACATATTGGTTCTCAAATTTTTGATTTAGAACCTTATTTGGACACTGTAGATATAATGTTGAATATTGCTAAAAATATCAAAGAGCAAAATAATATTGATATAAAAGAAATAGATCTAGGTGGAGGAGTAGGAGTGTATTATACAAAAGAAGATCATCCTATGGAAGTATCTGATTTTTGTAGAAGCGTTCTAAAAAGAGCAGAAGAAACATCAAAAAATATTGGAATTAAATTGCCAATTTTGATAATTGAGCCAGGTCGTTCAATCATCGCAAATGCAGGTAGTACTCTTTATACTATAGGTTCTATCAAGGATATCAAAGATGTAAGAGTATATGTAAGTGTAGATGGAGGTATGACTGACAATGTAAGACCTTCACTTTATCACGCTGGATACGAATGCAGTATTGTCAACAAAATCAATGATAAAACATCTAACAAAGTAACAATTGCAGGAAAATGTTGCGAAAGTGGAGATATTCTAATCACTGATACAGGACTTATGAATATTGAGAGTGGAGATATTTTGATAACAACATCAACAGGAGCATATGGTTATTCAATGTCTTCTAATTACAACAAAATACCTAAAGCAGCAGTTGTATCAGTATTTAATGGAGAAGATAAATTAATTTGCAAAAGACAAACTTACGATCAACTATTACAACTTGAAATCTAATGGAAGTTGATTATAAACTTGAAATTTAATAGAAATATTTTTTTCTCTATTATTTAATAGAAATATTTTTTTCTCTATTTTAATATAAATTCAACTATGATAAAATAAGAAATAGAGAGGTGGATTTATATGAAGAAAACAGCTGTATTTTTTATTATTGCAATATCCTTATTTCTTTGTGCATGTGTAAAAAACAGTGCTGAAATTGACTATTATAATCAAGGAATGCAACAGCTTGAAGATCATAAATTTGATGAAGCAATCGAAAGTTTTTCAAAATTACTAAAGGATTCAGATGATAGTGCTGCTCGTGCTATGTACATTCAAGCTCTTCATATGAAAAATGCAATGGATTATGTTGAATATGAAGACTACAAAAAAGCAATTAAAGAACTTGATATAATAATTAAAATGAAAGAAGGATCTTCTGCAATCAAAAGTGAAGCCACAAAGAAAAAAGATGAATACAATAAGACTTTAAAGGACATTGAAGAAGAGATGTCTCAAAGAAAAGAAAAGGCTAAAAAAAGTGCAAAAGGTGATTTAGATAGAGTTAGAGAAATCGCATTGAAGGCAAATTATAAGCATTCTGCTAAAATTGCTGCTGAAAAGGCAAAAGCAGATGCTGAGAAAGCAAAATCACAAACACCTACAACTCCGAGTGGAGATTCTGGAGCAAGTAGTGGAGCTAGTACTCCTAGCACTGGAACAGGTGATGGTTCTAGTACTACAACTCCTCCTAGTCAAAATAATACTGGAGGAACAGGTCAATAAAAAACAAGATAATAAGTATGTTATAATAAAAAGCTGATGAAATGATTGTTAGATTCGTTTGCTAGTCTCACACTTGTTGTGAGTACAAGTCTTAAGTTGAATCTCCAAACATATCGTCAGCTTTTTGTTATATCAGAAATCTATAAAAAGTATACAGATATTTTATTTTTCCTTTTTATCAAACTCAATATTATTTTTTTTATCAAACTCAATATTATTTTTGGATTGTATAAACTTTTGAACTATACATATAAACTTTTTTACAATATTATTTTTATGCACTATCTATTTAAGCGACTATCAATGAAGTTATTTAACCAAACATTAAAAATCGATGCAATTGGTATAGATAAAAATAGTCCTATTACTCCAAACAAACCTCCACCTATAAGCACAGCATTTATAATGCACAGAGGAGTAAGTCCAACTTGATTTCCAATCACTTTAGGACCTATTACATTTCCATCTAGTTGTTGTACTACAAAAATAAACAGTGAAAGCCAGATTGCTTTCATTGGACTATAAACTAATGTTATAGTGACTGGAAAAAAGGCTCCAATAAATGGTCCAAAATAAGGAATCATGTTTGTGACAAAAGCAATAAATGCGAAAAACAATGAATTATCTAGTTTAAAAATAAATTCAAATCCTAAAAACATAATCACTCCTACAATCAACGCTTCTATAAGAGTTCCTGTTATAAATTGATAGAATATATCATTAGAAATTTTTCCAAATTCAATCATGCTGTCAGTATGTTTTTTACTAAAAATAGCGTACAAAAATCGTTTCAAGTAAATAGAAATTTTTTCTTTATCACTTAACATATACACTGACATAATAAGTCCTATAATTATATTGAACAATACAGATGCAACACCGAATAAATATTCAAATGAATCCGTAGAAATATTAGTTAATTTTTTTACTATTGAAGTCAAATTTTTGTTTATATTTCCTTCAATATTTGGCAAAGTCACTTTTAAAAATTGTTCTTGAGAAGCTATCTTAGAAAGTTTTTTGCTTATTTGAGATATATAATTTGGAAGTTCTACTATTAACTCATTCATAGTTCTTATTGCAAGAGGTATTATCAATTTAAATATCAAAAATACACAAACACAAACTATTACATAGGATATTATGAGGCTTATCCAACGTTTCAGCTTTAATTTATTTTCAAAATATCTAAGTATAGGATTTATTAAAAGTGCTATAAAAATTCCAATCAAAAGAGGAGAAAAGAATTTAATAAAAGAACAAAAACCAGCGAAAAACGTTCTTGGCGAATTTATTATTTTGAATGAAATAACAAAAAATAATGCGAGTAGAAAATAAGGCTTTAATTTCTGGAAAGAGCTGATATCACTGTCGAATCTATTCAAAAGACTATTTTTCGAATTTGTAAAACGAAAAGTATCGTTGTTGTAAGTGTTATAATTTTTATTAAGATGAAAAGTATCATTGTTATGATTTTTATTAATATTATTAGAACAATTATTGTTACTTGTAACTTTTTCTGTAACTTTATTGGAATGCTCAGTTATATTATTAGAAGCATTGTTATTTGCATTATTTCTATAATCTGTATGAGTTTTATTTTTTTTATTTTTCATTCCGCTTCATTCCTCCAAATATTTTTCTTCATTTACACTATATCCTTCCCAAAAAATATAAATAAAATTACTAATTTGCTCAAAATGTTGTATAATAATTTATGTAGAAAAAAATAAAATAGTATAAAAAGTTATACTAAAATTTATATATAAACAAAAGTTTGTAAAAAGTTCTACTAAAATTTATATGCGAACAAAAGTTTGTAAAAATGTCTATTAAAATTTATATACAAACAAAATATATACAAATAAACTAAAAGTTTAAAAAATCAATAATGAAAAGGTGAATAAATGAGAATAAATAAATTTATAGCTAGTTGTGGAGTTGCTTCAAGAAGAAAAGCAGAGACTCTCATAACTGATGGAAAAGTAACTGTCAACGGAAATATTGTAACAGAACTTTCGTTTCAAGTTGACGAAAAAAAAGATATTGTAAAAGTAAATGGCGAAAAAATTTCTCTTGAAGAGAAAAAAATATATATTGCTCTGAATAAGCCAGAAGGTTATATTACATCTGTCAAAGATCAATTCGATAGACCTAGTGTACTGGATTTGCTTAGTGATGTAGAGGAAAGGATATTTCCTGTAGGAAGACTTGATTATGAAACAAGTGGACTTATTATCTTGACAAACGATGGTGATTTGACATACAAATTGACTCATCCTAAGCACAACATCAATAAGGTATATAAAGCGATAGTAAAAGGCATTCCAGATTATTCGGATATAAAAAAATTCAAAGAAGGAATCCAAATCGAAGATTACAAAACAGCTCCTGCAAAACTTACTGTCACAAAGGCACTTCCTGAGAAAAAAATAAGTGTTTGTGAGGTTACTATTCATGAAGGTAGAAACAGACAAGTAAGAAAAATGCTTAGAGCAATAAATCATCCTACGTTAAGACTTAGAAGAATATTTGTAGGAAAAATAGGACTAGGTGATTTAGAAATAGGTAAATTTAGATATTTAACAGATAAAGAAATAAAATATTTAAAATCAATCGAGTAAAAATATATAATTTTTATCTTGTTGCATATAGAACGTTTTATGAGTTTTAATTATTTAACAAAAATATAGGTGATTTTATGAGTTTTAATTATTTAACAAAGATAACAGATATAAATAAAATCTTTTTAGACAAGTTCTTAAAAGAAGGTTCTACAGTGATAGATGCTACTATGGGGAATGGATATGATACTAAATATCTAGCAGAAAAAGTAGGGGAAACGGGTTTTGTTTATGCTTTTGACATTCAAGATGTAGCAATTAAAAATACAACAAAACTTCTTGAAAAATATAATTTGAAAAACAACACAAAATTAATCAATGACAGTCATGAGAACATTTTAGAGTATCATACTGGAAATGTTGATTGCATTATGTTTAATCTAGGTTATCTTCCAAGTGGAGACCATAATTTGATCACAAAGCCAGATTCAACAATAAATGCACTGAAGGATAGTTTGAAAATATTAAATAAAAATGGAATAATAAGTATAACTATTTATTCTGGACATAAAGGTGGTCAAGAGGAAAAAGAAGCTGTTTTGGAATTTGTGCAGTCTTTACCTCAAACAGATTACTCTGTATTTATGTCAAAGTTTATAAATCAAATAAATAATCCTCCAGAATTAATTTTAATTGAAAAACGATAATTTAAGAAAAAGGGGATTTCCATGAAAGATTTTAAAGATGTTAACAATATCTATGATAGCAAACAGCTTATAAGTTTT
>JAISUA010000141.1 GCA_031272305.1 Clostridioides sp. | reverse complement strand
AAATAAAGAAAAGAAAATCAAAAAGAAGCAAGCAGAAAAAGAAGCAAAAAATAAGGCTAAACAATTAAAAAATAAAACTAAAAACAAAAAGAAACATTAATTTAAAATGAGGATAACACTTTCAAGGGGGATTGTAGATGAACATAAGAAAAAAATTTTATCCACAAATGATGACATTGTATATTTTTATGGCGATAATTGCATTTGGAATGGTGAAGGGATTTTATTTTGAATTTGTTAAGTACAATCAATACAAAACTCAAATTGCAGTTCTTAATACAAAAATAGAAGATGTGCAAAATAAGATTGAACAAATAAAAAATGAGGAAATAAATACTACAGAGGAATTAGAAAAAAAAGCTAGGTCAGAACTTAATCTAGTCAAGCCAAATGAAATAGTATTTGTAGATGATAGTTCAAAGCAAATTGACGAAAATAAAAATACAGATATCAATCAAGATGAAAATATTGAATAAAAATATTAGAAAATAAGAAATAAAAGATAATAACTAAGAATAATGTAATAAAGTTTTTTAGATTGACAACTGAAAATGACAAAATAAATATCTTTCTTTTGGTAGACTATATAATTATAAAGAAAAATTATTTATAGAAATATATTAAATGTATTTATGTTAAATATATTTATTAAAATTCATTAAATAATAGTTTCAAATTCAAACATGGGGGATAAAAATATGGAGAAAAATACTGCTGTGATCGATAAAAAGTCTATCAAAAGAAATTTATTTATAGGACTTATGAAATATTTTACTGTGAATACACTTGTGTTTATGTGTATAAGTTTTCTTTTGAGCAAATCAATTGTAGTTTATCAAATAGCACCACTAGGAATAGCATTCTTTGTTTGTATGCAAAAATACGACAGATACAGAATGCCTATTTTCATTTCAACAATGATAGGAATACTCTTATCGAATAATCTAAATTCATATATAATTAAATATTCAATTTGTGCTGTGTTTTTTTTATTATTTGGAAGAATAATTAGGAAATCAAAAAATATATTTATGCTTTCTTCGATTTATGGTGTAGTTGTTTTTTTGGTGGCAGGAGTTCAGCTGATAATTTTGAAAGGAAGTCTATTAGATGTTATGTTAGCTACCTTGGAAAGCGTGATATTTATTATTTCAGTCAATATATTTTATTATGGAGCGGATTTTCTTGCAAATATTAAGAATAGAATATCTGTAAGAGCAGAAGAAACTATTTCTATGAGTATTATTTTTATATTTGCACTTATGGGAATAGGAAATGCAACTTTGTTTGGAATTTCTATAAGAACAGTAATTGTAACTTCAGTTTTGTTATTGACATCAACTATAGGAGGTTCTTCAATTGGAGCAGGATGTGGTGTAATAGTTGGACTTGTATATTTCTTGAATGATCTTACTACTGCATTTTATATGGGCATATATGCGTTTTCAGGAATGATCACAGGAGTGTTCAGCAAAGTAAATAAATATTTAAGCATGTTTGTGTTTATTGTAAGTTGGTTTTGTGTGTATAATTTTACGACAGGACTTAATATAAATGCTACTCAAATTAGAGATATGCTTATAGGATGTATTTTAGTAATACTTATTCCGAAAAAAATATTAACAAAAATTTCTAGATTGATAAAAAGTACAGTTGATTCAGATGAGATTGTGACAGATTATATAATCAGAAGTAGAAAACTTATTACAAATAGACTTAATTCTATTTACAAGACTTATGAGAATCTTGCAGGAACATTTGAGAAGATAAGAGAAAAAGAAAGAGTTCTGGATAATATGGATATAGCAAGCTTAGTTCAAATGGTTCACGATGAAGAATGTTATAATTGTAGTATGTATAGAATGTGTTGGAATAGAAAGGCAAATTATACATACAAATTGATGTGTAACTTGTTAGATAGTATAGAAGAAAGTGGAGAAATGTTTTATAGAAGTATTCCAGAGGAATTTTCAAAAGAATGTTTGAAGCCAGAACAAGTGGCAAAAATGGCATCATATTATTATAGATTATTTTCTCTTGATTATAATTGGAGCAGAAAATTTGTTGAAAGTAGAAAAGTAATTTCAAATCAAATAATAAATTTATCTAAATCAATAGAAGATATTTCGAAAGATATAGAAAAAAATCTACTTCTAGATTTGGAAAAAGAAAAAGAGCTGTATGATAGTCTTCAAAGAGAAGGTATAGAGGTAGACAAGGTGAATTATCTTATGCAGGCAAATGGTGAGTTCGAAATTGAAATAGAACAAAGCTCTTGCATAGATAGACATCTTTGCGATAAAAAAATCGCTAAAATTCTTTCAGAAGTTCTTGGAGAATGTTTATCTGTAAAAAAATATAGTTGCAATGGAATCAATGAGAAATGTAGAAGCATTTTTGTGAAAACTAATAAATTTTCTGTTGTTACGGAAGTAGCACAAATGTCGAGAAATGGAGATCTTCTTTGTGGAGATAACTATACTTTTATGGAAGTCAATGACGGAAAATACATGATGGCAATAAGTGACGGTATGGGAAAAGATAAAAAGGCAAGTGAAGAATCAAGTGCAACTATTGATATTTTGGAAAAAATGATTGATTCAAAAATAAATAATGAAATAATTGTAGATACTATAAATAATCTCTTGATGCTAAAATCAACAGAAGAAATGTTTTCAACTTTAGATTTTGGAATGGTTGATCTTAGAAAGGGATATTTGGATACAATAAAAATGGGTGCGTGTTCATCTTATATCAAGCGAAAAAATAATGAAATTGATTTGATTTCATCGTCATCTCTTCCGGTTGGAATACTTTCTGATATTCATTTGGACAGAAAAACAGTCAAATTAAATGATGGTGATTTTGTGATAATGGTATCTGATGGAATAATAGATGCAGGAAGAAATAAAAATTTAGGAGATAATTGGTTGATTTATTTTCTTGAAACGTTGGATTTCACAAATCCAAGAATTATTTCCGATAAAATTTTGAATAGAGCATTCGAACTTCAACCAGATGGAATAGAAGATGACATGACAGTCTTAGTAAGTAAAGTATATACAGTTTAAAAAAAGTTTAGAATTGATATAAAAAAGTTTAGAATCGATATAAAAAAATTTAGAGCCAATGTTTACAAAGATTCTATTTAACAAGATAGTGTTTCTATAGTTACTAAGATTTACAGATTATATAAAGAAAAATTCTTGACATCATAAAAGTAAGATGTTTTTTAAAATATTTTACTGAAAGGATGAAGAGAATGAACAAAGAGCAAATAAAGAAAATTTCTATATTGATGTTGATAGTATTCAGTATGTTTTTATTCGATATGGAAAATTCATATAGAATTGATCAGGCTAACGTTGAAAAAGAAGATAATCTAATGAATTTCAAACTTGGAGTTATGACAAATTCAGATGAAACGTTAAGTTCATCAAAAGAAGAATTGAAGTCAACTGATGAGAATAAATCAAAATCAGATGAAGAAAAAAATTCCTCAGGAAATACTGAATGGAATTTAGAGGATTTGTTTGCAAACGATGAAGAATGGGAAAAAGAAGTAAAAAGTTTTTTAAAGGGTGTCGAAGGTATTAAAAAATATCAAAAGAATTTTTTTGACTCAGATATGAGTATACTCACATTTTTACAAGTAAAAGAAAATTTAGACATAAAACTAGACAAGCTTTATGCTTATGCGAAACTTTCTCACGATGTAAATAAAAACGATTATAAATACACAGATATGATGTCTAATTTAGAAACGAAGGCAAAAGAATACTCAGCTATATGTACTAAGTTTGAGAAAGATATTGTTGATTTGTCAAATAAAGAATATAAAAAAATAATTTCTTCAAATAAACTTGAAAAGTACAAAAAATATTTAGAAGATATTAGAAAACAAAAAGAACATTATTTAGATTCTAAATCGGAAGAAATTTTAAGTAAGGTTGCAAGTATTGGAGTTTTGCCTAGTAAGTTATATGAAGTTTTTTCTAATATGGACAGACAGACGGATATGACACCTGCTGAATATAGTTCGAATATTGAGTCTACAGATAGAAATAAAAGAAAAGAGGCGTATGAAAAAGAATATTCTTCTTATGCGAAAAATATAAATGTACTTTCAGGACTTATGAATGCTCAAGTTCAGAAAAATGTTTTGTATTCAGAGCTTAGAAATTTCGACTCTGCACTACAAATGTATTTGGAGCCAGATGGAGTAGATGAGAAGATTTACGATAATTTAATCAAAAAAGTAGATGAAAACTTGTCTTCTATGCATAAATATATATCTTTGAGAAAAAAGGTATTGAATTTGGATAAATTAAAGTTATATGATATGAATGTTTCAATAGTTAAAGAGCCAAGTAAACAAGTAGAGTACTCAGATGCTCAAGAGATGGTTTACTCGGCTCTTATGCCTTTAGGAAAAGAATACAGTGATTGTTTATATACTGCTTTCAACAAAAATTGGATAGATGTGTATTCTAGTAAAAATAAAGTTGGCGGAGGATATTGCCTATCTGTATACGACAATCATCCATATGTTCTTATTAATTATAATAATTCAATAAAATCAGTATCAACTTTGGCTCACGAATTGGGACATGCAGTATATGGATATATGTCCTCAAAGAATCAAGATTATTATTATGCAAATCCTTCTATATTAAATCACGAAGTTGCCTCTATAACAAACGAGATGTTACTTTATGAAAAAAATATAAATGACGCAAAAACTGACGATGAGAAGGCGTACTACTTATCAGAATATATAGATTTAATAAAGAACACGTTATTCATTCAAACAATGTATTCTGAATTTGAGAAAGATATTCATGAAAAAGTTGCAAAAGAGGAAACTTTGAATGCAGAAAAACTAAATAATATTTGGGGAAGCTTGATTAAAAAATATTATGGAAAAGATTATGAGGAAGATGATATTTCTAAAATGGGTTGGGCTAGGATTCCACATTTTTATTCTAGTTTTTATGTGTATAAATACGCTACAGGTTGCATAGCTGCAAATTTATTTCTAGAAGATATAAATAAAAATGGATCAGAAAATTATATTAATTACTTAAAAGAAGGAAGTTCCAATGAGCCTATTGAAACACTGAAAAAACATAACATAGATTTGACAAAATCAAAAGCAATAGACAAAACAATAGATAAATTTAATAGTTTAGTAGAAGAATTAGAAAAACTTTTATGATAACAAAATTTTATTTTTGAATAATAATTTAGTTATCATAAGAATATTTGTAATAATTAAAGTATCTAACTTTAGTACTTGGTTCGAAGTTTTGAAAATTTCTATTTACAATTGTAATGAACTTCTCATAAAAAATTCGAATAAATGTTG
>JAISUA010000091.1 GCA_031272305.1 Clostridioides sp. | reverse complement strand
AAATAAATGGAGATAAAATTGCCAATAATACTTATGTTGGTGATGTAAATATTGGTGGTCTTACAAAGACAGAGGCTATTCAAAAAGCAAAAGAAAATTATAAGATGGATTCATTGGTACTAAAATATAATGGAGAAGAGTGGATTATTTCTCCGGAAAAAATAGAATTAAATTATGATCCAAATAAAACGATGGACAATGCACTTAAAATAAATAGAAGTGGAAGCTATTTTCAAAATCTATCTAAGACAATAAAAACTTCTTTTGGAGAAAAGAACAAAATTGCTATTTCTTTCAACTACAGTGAAGAAAAATTAAAAAAAGAAATGACTGAAATATCTAAGAAGATAGATAAAGATGTAAAAGATGCCTATATTGAAATTAAAGATTCAAAAGTTGTAGTCAACAAAGAAACAGAAGGTAAAAAATTAAATATTGAAAAAAGTATTGAAACTATAAAGAAAGAGATAGGTCAAGGTAAATTTACGGATAATCTTGTTGTTGATACAGAAAAACCAAATATAACTCAAGCTGACCTAAAAACTGTAGACTCTAAACTTGGAAGTTATTATACAACTTTCTCATCTGGACAAGTAAATAGAAGTTCAAATATAAGAGTTGCATCAGGAAGTATAAATGGAAATTTAGTTAAACCAGGAGAAAATTTTTCATTTAACGCTACTACAGGAAAGAGATCAAAGGCTAATGGATACAAAAGTGCTCCTGTAATAGAAAATGGTGAGATGAAGGAAGATTATGGTGGAGGTGTATGTCAAGTATCATCAACACTTTATAATGCAGTACTTCTTTCAGGACTTGAAATAGTTGATGTTCAAAATCATACAATTCCATCAAGTTATGTTGCAAAAGGAAGAGATGCAACTGTTGCAGATAGTGGAATAGATTTTGTATTCAAAAATAATTATTCTACACCAATATATATTAGATCTTATGTTGACGGTTCACAAGTTCATATGGAAATATACGGCAGTAAAAATGATGTTCAAAATATTTCAATATCAACAAGTCAAATAGGTTCTTCAGCAGGTAGTTCTAAAAAAGTAAATGATCCTACCTTGCCTGCAGGTAAAGAAGTAGTTGAAAAAAAAGCAAGAAATTCATATACTGTAGTAACTTACAGAAGTTATTTAGATGCTTCTGGAAATGTTATAAAAAAAGAAAAAGTGTCAACTTCATATTATCCTAAAAAAGAAGGAGTTATCAGAGTCGGTACAGCGGTTGTTGAAAAACCAGCTGAACCATCAACAACAACACAAAGTGAACCATCAACTGCAAAACCTGAAAATCCTTCTAATGATGAAACAACACAGACACCTTCAACAACGCAAGAATAAATCTTGGAGGTAAACATATACAAATAGTAGGGGTGATTTAATTGAATTTGAATAATATTACGAGCTATATACAAAATATTTGCGAAAATATTTCTAAAGTACTTGACGTAGATGTTACTTTAGTTACAAATGATTTGACTAGAATAGCTGGAACAGGAGTATTTGAAGAAAAAATTGGCGAATCTTTGAGTGAAGAATCTGCATATTCTCATGTTATTGAATCAGGAGAATCTTATATTATTATAAAGGATGTTGATGAGAAATGTAGCAATTGTTCGAGGAAAGAAATATGTAAGGAATTAGCTGATATATGCACTCCGGTAAAATTAAATGAAGAAATTTTGGGAGTATTAGGAATAGGAGCTTTTAGTGAAGAACAAAAAAATAAAATACTTTCAAAAGATAAAGAGTTGTCTAAGTTTATAAAAAGTATGTCAGATTTGATTTCTTTCAAACTATATGAGATGTATGATCAAGAAGATAGAACAATGTCTGATATTGAAAAGGCAGCAATTCAAAAATCAATTTTGAAGTATGGAACAAATACAGAAGCAATGAAAAAAGTTGCAGAAGCTTTAAATATAGGTATAGCAACACTTTATAGAAAAGTAAAAAAATATAATTTAAATGATAAAAAATAGTTCTAATTAATTAAGAGAGAGTGAAAATAATAATTTTGCTTTCTCTTAATTTTTTTTAATAATAAATTTTAAAAAATACTTTATTATACAGTGCAAAACATTTCGTTAAGTGTTAAAATAAACATATAAAATTTATAATTAAGAGGAGTGATTCTTATTAAATTATTTAATATTTTTGCGGATATAAATGAATTAAAGCCTAAAAATATTGACATTGATGCAATCAAAATAGATGACAAACTTGCTTTTTTTAAAATTCAAGAAGAAGATACAGATAAATTGTCTAAAATAATAAAAGAAAGTGCTATTATAGAAAATCTAAACAATGAAATTTTGTCAAATTTAAATGCTGAAACGTTAAATTTGAATAATGAAGTTGTGCATCCAAGTAAAAAAACAAAGTTTGATTTCGATATGCACAAAATTAGTAGAGAAAATATTATTAAATCATATGAAATGTATAATAATGCTCTTAGTCTTTCTAAAGAACATTATATTACAAGTGCTTTTAAGCTAATTGAGAAGGCGTATGATTTAAATAAAAATGATGTTGATATATTGAATTTAAGGGGAATGCTTTCTCTTCTTAGATGCGAATTTTCGAAGGCACTTAGCAGTTTTCAAATGAGTTTGGTCTATGAAGAATATAAAGAACATCAAGAGTATACAGAAGATCGTGAACAAGAAGAATATATAAAAGATGAAGAAAATATAAAACAAGAAGAATATATAAAAGATGAAGGAAATATAAAACAAGAAGAATATATAAAAGATAAAGAAGTTTATAGATATGATAAAATAAGTGATAAGTATATAGAAATTTTAAAAACAGATGAATTTGAATTATTTATGGGTAGATATAATCATGCAATTAGATTTATATATGATGGAATGTATTATGAATCAGCTGAAATTTTATCAAATTTGTCTGAAGAACAGCCTGAATTAATTAATATTTTAGTGTTGTTAAGTTTTGTCTATCAAAAAATAAATAAAAATAAGAAGTTGATTCAAGTGTTGAGCCATTTGAGAGAATTAGATAAAGACAATGAAATGATAGAAAAAAACAACAATACAAATAATGTTAGTGGAAAAATTATAGAGAAAGAAACTTGTTCAGAAAGCAAAAATGCTACTAAAAACAAAAGTTCAAAAGTGCCTGAAAACAAGAAAACTACGACAATAATCGTATCTCTTGTAGCAGTTTTGGCTGTTGTATTTATTATAAATCAAAGTGTCAAAAAAACTAACAATAAGAATTTGAATCAAGAAACAACACAAAATATACAAAGTGAGTTAGATAATAAAGATGCAGATTCAAATAATAAAAAAGAAGAAGCAAAAGACGATTTGAATAAGCAAGAAGAAGTTAAAAACGAAGAAACTAAAAATAAAGAAGAACTTCCAGCTTTCAAAAATGAAGAGGCAGCCTATGAAAATGCAATAGCTTCAAAGAAGGTTGAAGATATTGATACTGCTATAAAATATTATAAATTAATAGTACAAAATGGGAAAAGTAAGAAATTGATATCTGAATCGATTTATCAATTAGCAGTGTTGAATTCAAAAGAAAAGAATATTGATGAATCAATAAAATATTACAAGAAGTATATAAATACTTATACAAAAAGCGAAACATATTATGATGATTGTTACTATGAGCTTGGAATGTTATACTATAATAATGGAAAGTTAGAAGAAGCACAACAAGTATTTTATGATTTGAAGAGTGAAGTTCCTGATAGTATGTATAATAATTCAAAGATAAACGAAATATTGAAAGAGAGATAAGATAACTTTTAGTTAATAGGGTAGTATAATGATGTTTTGTATATTAAATCAGTTATATTTTTTTGATTTAAATAATAAATATGTTTTTATCGTTAAAATTTTAAAATAAAAAAATAAAGAATTAAAAAGGCATTTGAAGGAGAAGGGTATGAGTGAAGTCAGAGATGTATTATCTGAAAATAAATTAATTAGATTATTTACGATGTTAAGTGGAATGTTGATAACAGCATTAGGAATAAATGGATTTTTGAGACCTGCACACTTGCTGAGCGGAGGAGTGACAGGTATTGCTACATCAATAAATTTCTTAACGCACATAAATGTAGGTCTACTTACATTTTTACTGAATATACCAATTTTTATTTTGGGTTTTATATATTTAGATAAGGAATTTTGTATAATAAGTATGATCAATATGTTCATAATGTCTGTTTTACTTGGAATTACACAAGATATTGCTAATTATATACCACTTGATGATATATTTTTACAAAGTGTTTTTGGAGGTGCGTTGGCAGGAATAGGTGTTGGGCTTTGTTTCAAAACAAAAGCCTCTCAAGGTGGTACAGATATTATAGCTACGATATTAAAAATAAAAAAGAATATTGAAATAAAAAATACTGGATTTTTAATAAATGTATTTATAGTTCTTCTAAGTAGTACTCTGTTTGGACTGAAATTAGCACTTTATACTTTGATTGGACTTTATTTCAATTCTCTTCTTATGTCGATAATAAAAGATTCTATGAATTATCAAAAATCTGTAATGGTTATTTCTAACGAAAGTGAGAAAATAGCTGAAGATATTATGCAAAATATAGTTAGAGGAGTAACTTATATCAATGCAGAAGGTGCGTATACTGGTGAAGTGAAAAAAATTATTTATACAGTTGTATCATCAACTGAGATCCCTAAAATAAAAGAAATAGCTCTGAAGTATGATAAGAGAGCATTTATATCAGTAAACGATGTTGCAGAAGTCAAAGGACGTGGATTTAAGCCAAAAGAGTTGTAAGTATATAAAGATATAAAGTTATTAACAATAATTTAGAAATAATAATTTATCAATGAGACTTTAAAAATATTAAGATTTGTAGAAATTAAGTAAAAAAGATTGCAAACAAAAATAACGGTAACTATGCTAATTTCAATGGGAGGTGTTTGCATGAAAATATCAAA
>JAISUA010000069.1 GCA_031272305.1 Clostridioides sp. | reverse complement strand
TCAAGTTGCTATCGGTGCTGACAAAAATCAATTTGTAAAAGCATTAATAGAAGCTGAAAAACATGACGGACCATCTCTAATAATAGCTTATGCTCCATGTATAAACCATGGTTTAAGAGAAGGTATGGGAAGAACTGTTGCTAATGAAGCACAAGCTGTAAAAGCTGGTTACTGGCATTTATATAGATTCAACCCAGAAGTTCAAGAACAAGGTAAAAACGGATTTACTCTTGATTCAAAAGAACCAACTGAAAGCTTTAGAGATTTCATAATGGCTCAAACAAGATACGCTGCAATAGCAAAACAATTCCCTGACAAAGCAGAAGAATTATTTGCAAAAGCAGAAAAAGATGCAAAAGAAAGATATGAAGGATACAAAACACTTGCAGAACAAAAATAAAAAATTTTAGTTTGCAAAGTGGAATAGGTTAAAATTTGTAAAGTGAAATAGATTAAAAAAGAGGAGCAGATGAATATTGCAAACAATATTCATCTGCTCCTCGATGTTTTTTGAACAAATACTTTTTTATAAATAAAAATTTTATATATTAAAACGGTTATATATTAAAAAACAAAAATTTTACACGTTGAAAAGGTTATATATTAAAAAACAAAAATTTTATACATTGAAACGGAATAATATTACATCTCCATCTTTTACTATATATTCTTTTCCTTCTAGTCTTACAAGGCCTTTTTCTTTTGCATTTGCCATAGTTCCGTGTTCTACTAAGTCTTCGAACGCTATTGTTTCTGCTCTTATGAATCCTCTTTCTATGTCAGAGTGTATTTTGCCTCCTGCTTGAGGTGCTTTTGTACCAAGTTTTATTGTCCAAGCTCTAACTTCTTGAGGTCCTGCTGTTAGGAATGAAATTAATCCTAAAAGAGCATATGATGATTTTATAAGTTTATCAAGTCCAGATTCTTCTAAACCTAAACTTTCAAGGAATTCATTTTTTTCTTCTTGTGAATCAAGTTCAGATATTTCTGCTTCTATTTGAGCACTTATTACAACGACTTCTGAACATTCGCTAGATGCAAATTCTCTTACTGCTTGTACATTTTCATTGCTTTCTCCATTGTCAGCAAGGTCGTCGTCAGCTACGTTTGCAACATAGATTACTGGTTTTGAAGTAAGTAAGTTAAGTGTATTTACAAAAGCAGTTTGTTCTTCGTCGAAACTCATAGTTCTCACACATTTGTTATCTTCCAAAGTAGTCATAATTGATTCAAGGAATTCTAATTCGTGAGCCAAAGATTTATCAGCTTTTAGAGATTTTCTAGTTTTGTTGATTCTTCTTTCTAATATTTCTATATCAGAGAAAATAAGTTCAAGATTTATAGTTTCTATATCTCTTAAAGGATCTACTGAACCGTCGACGTGTACTACATTTTCATCTTTGAAACATCTTACAACATGAACGATTGCATCGACCTCTCTAATATTTGATAAAAATTTATTTCCAAGTCCTTCACCTTTAGAAGCACCTTTTACAAGTCCAGCTATGTCACAAAATTCAATCGCAGTTGTTACGATTTTTTTTGAATCATAAAGTTCTTGCAATTTATTCAATCTTTCATCAGGAACAGATACTACACCTATGTTTGGGTCAATAGTACAGAATGGGTAGTTTGCAGATTCAGCCCCTGCGTGAGTTATCGCATTAAAAAGCGTACTTTTTCCTACGTTTGGTAATCCAACGATACCTAATTTCATAATTTAATCTCTCCTATTTCTAATTACAAATTTTATGTGAATTTTTTTGATAGCTTAAAATATTTTGCGTAAATTTTTTGTTAATACTTTAAAAGTATATGTGTCTAGTTAAAACAAAAGTTCACACAAAAAATTTGATACTTTCAATTTTTATATACTATTAAAAATTACCATACTTAATTGATTATACATCATTTATAATATAACTTCAAATAAAAAAGATATTCATATTGTTTTTGGCTAAGTTGTAAAATAAACTTGTCCATCTATAATAAAAAAAGACACATAGTCTAAATTCTGATAAAATATAGTTGCGAAACAATATCTATGAGGATTTAGTATGTGTCTTAATAAAAATAATAACACAAGTAACAACAAAGGTAAATATCTAACAGAAATATAAATTACAACATTAAATAATTTTTAATAAAATTGTCAATTTGTAGCTATTAATTTAAATTTGAGGTATAATTTTAATTGAGGAAAGTTATTTTCATAAAAAAGATGTTTTTTGCTAAAACTAATAGTTATAGTTGAATATAAAAAACTACAGTTCTAAATTAAGCATTTGAACATCAAAACAGGTTATGTTATACAACAAATCAACAGTTATAGTTAAACATAAAAAGTGACAGTGTTAAATAAAGCAAACAGTTATAGTTAAACATAAAAAAGTGACAGTGCTAAATTGAATGAACAGTTATGATTGTAGATTAAGATTAAATTAGTTAAAAAATATTGATATTATTTTGGAGGGTTATATGGATAAAATCAAAAAAATAAATTTAGATGACAATTTAAATTTAACATTAATAAAAAACGAAAAATTCAAGTCAAATTTTGTAGGAGTTTATATTGAGAGAGTTTTAGATAGGGAAGAAGTAAGCAAAAATGCGTTGATTCCAGCTATTATTTCAAGTGGAAGTATGAAGTATCCTACAACAAGAGAAATTCAAAATAAGTTGGAATTTTTCTATGGTGCGAGAATGTCTGCAAATGTAGTTAAGAAATCTGAAAAGCAAATTATTCAATTTAAGATGTTAGGAATTAATGAGAAGTTTGTAGATGAGAAAATATTAAAAGATATGATAGAATTTTTTGCTGAAATAATTACAAATCCTTTTGTTGAAAACAGAGGTTTTAAAAAAGATTATCTTGATTTGGAAAAATTGAATCTTCAAGACAAGATAAATTCTGTGATAAATGACAAAAGAACTTATGCACATAAAAAGAGTATTGAGTTGATGTGCGAAGATGAAAGATATTCAATCGACAATTTAGGATATATTGAAGATATAGACAAGATAAATGAAAAGGATTTGTACGAACATTATAAAAATATTCTAAGAACTTCTCCTATAGAAATAGTCGTAGAAGGTGATTTTAACTTTGATGAAACTGTTGAAATTATAAAGAAAAATTTCCATTTTGAGAGAAAAAATATTATTGAAATTCCTAGAGAAGAATTCAAAACCAATGTGAAAGAAGTTAGAACTTTCGATGAACACATGGATATAAATCAAGGAAAACTTGTGATTGGTTATAGAGCGAATGTAGATTATACTGATGAAAGAAAGTATTGTGCATTGTCTGTAGCAAACTGTGTTTTTGGCGGAGGACCACATTCGAAGTTGTTTAATAATGTCAGAGAAAAAGAAAGTCTTTGCTATTATATATTCTCTTCTTTAGAAAAATTCAAAAGTTTGATGTTTGTGTCAAGTGGAATTGAATTTAAAGATTACGATAAGGCAGTGAAATTAATTACACAACAACTTGAAGATGTAAAAAATGGCAATATTACAAATGAGGAAATAGAAAATAGCAAGAAAGCTATAATCAATGAAAGTAAAATGATAGTAGATAATGTTGGAGGAATGGCTGAATTTTGTTTTACACAATCTATTTCAAAGACTAATTATACATTAGAACAGTTGATGAAAACAATAGATGAAATTACACTTGATGAAATAGTAGATGCGATAAAAGATATACAGTTAGATACGATATATTTCTTAAGAGATTAAGGTTATAAAAAAATAGTTACACTTTTGAAGAAATGCTGAATTTATAAAATCAAAAGTTGATAAGTTTAGAAGGAGAATATTATATGCAAAAAATAGTTAATGATATAATAAAAGAAGAATTGTATTATGAAAAATTAGAAAATGGGTTAGATGTTTATTTTATGCCTAAGACTGGTTTTACGAAAAAATACGCTATACTTGGAACAAATTATGGTTCAAATGATTTGGAATTTATACCTATAGGCGAAACTGAAAAATTCAGAGTCAATGAAGGAATAGCACATTTCTTGGAACACAAGATGTTTGAGCAACCAGATGGTAAGAACGCTTTCGATATGTTCTCAGCTCTTGGAGCTAGTGCAAACGCATTTACGAATTTCACAATGACAGCTTACTTATTTTCTTGTACAGATAATTTTTATGAAAATCTTGAACATTTGATAAAATATGTTCAAACACCATATTTTACAGATGAAAATGTAGA